>DAOWBV010000106.1 GCA_030633885.1 Planctomycetota bacterium | reverse complement strand
CGATACCGAGAATTTTTATATCGCTGGCTATGACAATATCGAGGGAAACAGTCAATGGCGGATAGAAAAACGATCTCTAATAACAGGCGCGTTGGTGGCTGATTTCGGTACCGATGGCGTGGTGACAATGAATCCTAACGAAGACGGGGAGGATATACCTTATTTCATGACCATAGATGATGATTATATTTATGTTTCCGGTTATGACAGTAGTCTGGGAAACGATCAATGGCGGATAGTAAAATTAGATAAACTTACCGGTGAACAGGTTGATGATTTTGGCCGGAACGGCGTGGTTACGTCGAACCCCGGTGAAGAAAGTGATATTCCCAACTCTATGGCTATGGATGAGGGTTATCTTTATTTGGTTGGGAGTGACTTCAGCCCGGGTGACAATCAATGGCGGATAGAGAGGCGGGATAAAACCACTGGTGACCAATAATATCCTTTGAATTTTACTGTTTGTTTTCGAGAATCGGTAAGTTTCACTTCTTCTGTTTAAACATAAAAGAATCAAGTTTCTTCCCCTGAAAGCACACCTGTCGTTTTCACTTCAAACTTATTTTGGTCAAACGCTTGATTAACCGCCACTTTACGCGCATTTCCAGTCACTATCCCTTAAACTTACGTTGGCGCAGATAAAAAGTGTATCTGGCTGCTGAGTTTCTCATTTGTTATTATTGACATAATTAATTATATGATTTATAATAATCAGATTAGGAGTCAAAGGGTCTATGAAAGATACATTTAATCGCGAAATTGATTATTTCCGGATCTCGGTTACTGATCGGTGTAATTTTCGGTGCCGGTATTGTATGCCGCCGGAAGGGCTGAGGCCCTTGGGTCGGGATCAAATTTTATCCTATGAGGAAATACTTAAAGTGGCCTCGACCGCTCTGGAATTGGGGATCAATAAGTTCCGGGTAACCGGTGGAGAGCCATTAGTCCGGAAAGGAGTGGTCGATTTTTTAAAGCAATTGTTGGCATTACCGGGCGTAAAAAAGGTTTCTTTGACGACCAACGGTTACCTTTTGCGGGAATACGCCGAAGCTTTAAGTAAATTAAATTTGGGTAGCATCAATATCGGTTTGAATACTTTACAGGAATCACGTTTTAATCAAATCAGCGGAGGGTTAAAGAATAATCGGATCATCTGGGAAGGCATTAAAGAATTGGCCTTACGCGGTTTCGATCGGATTAAAATAAATACCGTGTTATTAAAAGATGTGAACGAGAGTGAAGTCATCGATTTTGCCCGCTTAACCATTGATTACCCCATTACCATCCGCTTTATTGAATTCATGCCGTGCGGTAAATGGAGCGAAAATATGGCTCAGATAATTAAGGGGCCGGAGATCATTCCGGTTATCGAACGCGAACTGGGAAAATTAACACCGGAACCAACGATAAAAGGTGACGGTCCGGCCCGTTACTTCAAACTGGAAAATGCCCGGGGAGAGTTGGGTTTTATTTTGCCGGTCAGCGATCCGTTTTGCGACCGGTGTAACCGTTTGCGATTGACCCCGGACGGATTGGTCAAATCATGTTTGTTGTCCACCGAACGGGTTGACTTAAAACCGATCTTAAGGAAATCAGGTGATCAGAAAGAACTTCGGGAAGCCATTAAAAATGCTGTTTTAAATAAACCTCACGCTCATCCTGGTTGCCGTGATATTCAGATGTCAAAGATCGGGGGGTAATTTATGAGATTGACTCACTTAACAAAAAAAGGGGCGGTTAAAATGGTGAATGTTGGTTTTAAGAAACCGACCAGGCGCCGGGCCGTAGTTAAAGGCCGGGTGTTAATGAAGCCGACTACTTTACGGGCGATCACCTCGGACCGGATAAAAAAGGGTAATGTGCTGGAAACCGCCAAGATTGCCGGTATCATGGCCGCCAAGGAAACTTATAAATTGATTCCGTTATGTCATCCATTAAACGTAACTAACGTTAAAGTGGTTTTTAAAACGGTTCAGCCTAAAACCATAAAAACTCTTAAAAGTTTACCATCGGCTGAAATTCAAATCGCCACTACGGTGGAGGCTATTGATCGAACCGGCGTTGAAATGGAAGCGTTAGTCGGGACGACCATCGCCGCTTTAACCATCTATGATATGTGCAAGGCAATTGATCGCGGAATGGTGATCAGCGATATTAAATTAATGGAAAAATCGGGCGGTCGGAGTGGCCATTATAAAAGGAAATAATCAGTATGCCTAAAATAATCGGTGTTTGTATCAGCGATCGAAAAGGCATTCCCAAAAAAAACATTGGAAAAGCCGATCTTGAAGTTGGGTTGGGGATCAAAGATGATGCCCACGCCGGTAAGTGGCATCGTCAAATCAGCCTGTTGGCTAAAGAATCAATTGATAAAATGAAAGAATTGATGAAGGGTATGAAATCAGACCCAACTAAAGAATTCGAGTTAATTGAAGGTTCTTTTGCTGAAAATCTGACCACGGAAGGCATCGAGCTTAAAAATTTACCGATCGGGACGGAATTAAAAGTGGGGGATTCTGTCCGGTTAAAAGTTACCCAGATTGGGAAAGAATGTCATACCAAATGTGCTATTTTTCGTAAGGTGGGAAATTGCATCATGCCTACGGAAGGCATTTTTGCCGAGGTTTTGGAGGGCGGTCCGGTTAAAGTCGGCGATCCCATAACCCAATTATAATTATGCGCAAATTAAATATTGCTCTCGTCGGCGCGACCGGGGTGGTTGGCCGGGAATTCCTGAAAATTTTGGCGGAACGCAAGTTCCCGATAAAAGAATTACGTCTTTTTGCTTCCGGACGATCGGCCGGGAAAATGGTCGGATTTAAGAACCGGAAATTAAAGGTTCGGAGTTTAAAGCGTTCATCTTTTACCGGAGTCGATATCGCGTTTTTTACGGCTGGCGGGGCAGTCAGCAAACAATGGGTGCCGGTCGCCGTCAAACATGGGGCGGTGGCCATTGATAATACCAGTGTTTTCCGGATGAAGAAAAATGTCCCGTTGGTTGTTCCGGAAGTCAATGGTCGGACGATCAGGAGACATAAAGGCATCATTGCCAACCCGAATTGTTGTGCCGCGCCGCTGACCGTTGTCTTGAAACCGATCCATGATTCGGCCCGGATAAAGAGGGTGGTGGTTTCGACCTATCAATCGGTTTCCGGGGCCGGCCAAAAAGCCGTTCGGGAAATGGAAGAAGAATCAAAGCGACTTTTACGCGGATTAGATATTAAACGGCGAAAAAAAATATTCCCGACTCAGATCGCTTTTAACGCGATTCCCCAGATACCGCAATCACGGGCTTTTGGTTCGGATGGGTATACCGGTGAAGAGACCAAGGTTATTGAGGAAACCAAAAAAATACTGGGTCTGGACGCGCTCAAGATCACGGTCACCTGTGTCCGGATACCGGTTTACCGGGGGCATGGCGAGTCGGTTAATATTCAAACTGACCGGCCGCTGAGCGTTAGTCAGGTCAGAAAGATCTTGCGAAAGTCAAAGGGAATTAAGCTATGGGATAATCCGAAACGGGCGCAATATCCGACTCCGGCCCTGGTCGCCGGTCAGGATCCGGTCTGGGTCGGTCGAATTCGCCGGGACCCAACGGTTAAAAATGGTTTGAATCTCTGGTTGGTAGGTGAGAATCTAAGAAAAGGGGCGGCGCTGAACGCGGTTCAGATCGCGGAAAGATTAATCGGCCGCAGGTTACACGGATAAAATATTATGGAAGCCTGAAGGCTTCCGCTACAGCATGTTGGTAAAAAGTAGCGGAGACCTTCAGGTTTCCACGTAAATTATAGGCGCATAAATAATGAAAAAAATAATATTGATATTAATGATCGTGCTGATGGGAACCGGTTTTATTTTGGCCGGCGAAAAAGACGATCAAAAAATAGATGAGTACCGGAAATCTGTTTCCGGACAGCCGGATTCGATCGAATTGCACCGGGCGTATCAAAACTTGTCCCGGGACTTAGGTAAAATCGAAGAAATCAAGAAAGAATACCGGACCCGGTTGGATCAGGAACCTAAGCAAGCGGTTTGGCATTATCTTTACGGCCGGTTGCTGGGCGGCGTGAAGATGGAAAAAGAATTTAAGGCGGCCGTTAAGTTAGACCCGGATTTTTACTGGGGTTACTACGGCCTGGGGCATTATTACAAGGATCAGGCGAAATGGGCCGAGGCGGTCAAATTATTCGAAAAATCTTTAGCGGTTAACCCTGAGTTTCAGGAAGCCCGTCACGGATTGGCCTTGACGTTTTATGCCCGGGGCGATTTGGTCAAAGCCCAGAATATTTGGGAGGAAACAATAAAATCTTCCGGGAAAATCGATCCGGAAATGCGGCTGGCTTTAGGGTTATGTTACAAAGCCCAGCAAAAATACGATACGGCCATTAAGTTTTTTGAAGGTTTCCTGAGTCGAGACAAAAATTATTGGCAGGTCTATGAACCGTTGATCCAGTGTTATCACGCCCGGAAAAATTACGCGGCCGGGCAAAAGTTGCGCGATCAAATCAAGGATTTGCACCGGCAGACTGCCGACCAGGATTTTAAAAAACAGACTGAAATTATCATCGATATGATCAAGCTGGACCGGGGTGGGGTCGTGGTCAGCGAAAAGTTGGTCCTGCCGGAAAAGACCCGGCCGGGAATAAAAAATGTCATTTATTTCAATGTTTATGCTGATACCGTTGAGCGCGAACGGATTGACAAGATCATCAGTTTTGTCCGTCGCCGCCCGAATCACCCGGACGGCGAAAACACGCTTTATGAGTTCGTCTATAATCGTGGTTTTTTAAAAGACTCATGCTTGCTCAAGAAATACCCTGATCAAACGACGTCTTATGAAAACGTCCTGTCCGATGTAATTGACTTGCTGGGTAAAAACAGTAAATAACCTTCAATCCAAACGATATTCCGGTGGTTAAAAAACGTAACATTAAACTTCTCATCGAATACGAAGGCACGCATTACTGCGGCTGGCAAAGTCAGGATGGGCGCCAGATTACCGTTCAGGAAACTATCAGTCAGGCTTTGAAAAAGATCACCGGTCAAAAAACTACTCTTTACGGCGCCAGCCGGACCGATAGCGGCGTCCACGCCCTCGGTCAGGTCGCCACTTTTTTCACTACTTCGCGATTGCCGCCAGAAAGGTTTCTTTTTGCGATCAATAGTTACTTGCCGGATGATATCGTGATCAAGGAAGTTAAGGATGTCCGGATTGGATTCAAACCTCAAACTCAGGCAAAAAGAAAAACTTATATTTATACGATCATTAATGGTCGGGTTCCGTCCGCGCTCCGGAGAAATCTGATTCATTTTATCGTGAAACCTCGTTTGAACGTTAACCGGATGCGTCAGGCGGCCCGCTATTTGGTCGGGCGTCATGATTTCCGGGCCTTCGCGACCAAAGGGCATCTCAAAGAAAATTGCGTTCGAAAGATCTATTCGCTGGCCGTTTCCCGGGAAAAAAATGAGGTGAAATTCGAGGTGGTCGGGAACGGATTTCTTTATAATATGGTCCGGGCCATTGTGGGAACTTTGCTTCTGGTGGGGCAGGGGAAAATGACCCCGAAAAATGTAAAGAAAATCCTCGATTCACACGATAGAAAACAGGCAGGGCCGACGGCTCCGGCTAAAGGGTTATGCCTGATTACAATTGAGTATTAACCATGATAATTGATCTTGTAATAATTTTACTTTTGGCGCTCGGTATTTGGGTGGGTGTCCGCACCGGCCTGATTCGTCAGGTGATGCGTCTCCTGGCCGTTATCCTTTCTATTTACATCAGTATCTTCCTTCACGCGCCGATCGCCGGTTGGCTCGGCCGGAAAATGGATAACCCTTATCTGGTCACTATTATCACCTATTTCATTATTCTGGCCGGCATCTATCTGGCCCTGTTTTTTCTGACTATCTTCCTGGAAAAATTGATGGAAAAATGGAAGGTGAAAAAGTTCGACAAGATCGGCGGGGGCATACTGAGCTTTTTCAAGACCGCTTTAGTCTGCGGCGTGATCTTATTGGTCCTGCTGATGTATCCGGTCATCAACATTAAAAAGTCCTGGTGCTCATCTTACCTTTTGATCTATACCCGCAGTGTTGTCTTATTAATGCCCGCGAAATACCGGTCCCAGCTTAACCGTTTCATCGAAAACGCCACCCAGCCGCTGACCCAACCCGTCCCGGACCAAAGCGAACAGGAAGAGAATGAAGCAGAATAGGCCTGGTAAAATTCGGGTAGTCCATATCATTACGCGTCTCATCTTAGGCGGCGCTCAGGAAAATACCCTTCTGACTGTCGAAGGCCTGCAAGCCAGGGACGAATACGAAGTTTCCCTGATCTCCGGGCCGGCGCTCGGGCCGGAAGGCAGTTTGATTCAGCGGGCCCGCAATAACCGGATCAACCTGACGATTATCCCGGAAATGCGCCGAAATATTCATCCTTTAAAAGACGTTATAACTTTTATTAAATTGTATCGGTTGCTCCGGAAATCAAAACCGGACGTGGTCCACACCCATAGTTCCAAGGCCGGTTTTCTGGGCCGGTTGGCCGCGGCCCTGGCCGGAGTACCGGTGATTGTCCATACGATTCACGGGTTACCTTTTCATCCTTACCAGTCAAGATTGATAAACCTTTTTTATATTTTAACTGAGCGGATCGCGTCTATTTTTACCCATCAAATTATCAGTGTCGCTGAGGCGATGACCGATCAGGCCCTCCGGGTCGGAGTGGGGGAACGCGGTCGTTACGAAACCGTTTACAGTGCTCTGGCCCTGGATGAATATAAAGATCTGCCGGACGCGGATATTGTCCGCCGGGAGCTGGGCATAAAAAAGGATGAAAAAGTCATCGGTACCATTGCCCGTTTATTTCCGCTCAAAGGACATGATTTTCTTTTAAAGATCGCGCCGGCGATCATAAAAAATATTCCTCAAGCCCGTTTTTTGTTTGTCGGTGATGGTATTTTAAGAGATCAATTTGAATCCGAGGCGGCCGGACTGGGTATAATTGATCATATTACTTTTGCCGGTCTGGTTAAACCCGAACGGATTCCCTCTTTGATTAACATAATGGATGTTCTGGTCCATCCGTCGTTAAGAGAAGGATTACCTCGGGCCGTACCGCAGGCCCTGGCTTTGGCGAAACCGG
>DAOWBV010000006.1 GCA_030633885.1 Planctomycetota bacterium | reverse complement strand
CTGACCACTTGCATCACCAAAAATGATATCATTTTCTGCGATGAGCTAAACCACGCCAGCCTGGTTGACGCCAGCCGGTTGACCACTGCCCGGCTTTACATATATAAGCATCGTAATGTAAGGCACCTGGAAGAATGTCTCACAAGATACAAGAGACAGGTTAGAAGGAACAAGAAAAAATTATCGCGTATCTCGGATCGCCCGCCCCAAAGGGGCGAGGCTCGCCCAACTTCGTTGGGCGGCGCATCCCGCGTCTTTATAGTCACCGACACCATCTTCAGTATGGATGGCGATCCGGCGCCGTTAAAAGAAATAATCCGCCTGGCCCATAAATATCGGGCAACCACGATTGTTGATGAAGCCCACGGCACCGGCGTGCTGGGAAAAAACGGCCGAGGGTTAGTGGAACACCTGAGCCTGGAAAAAAAGATCGATATCATTATCGGAACTTTCAGCAAAGCCCTGGGCGGAGTCGGCGGTTTTGTTTCCGGTTCCCAAAATCTGATCAGTTATCTGCGGAGTAAATCAAGGCCTTTTATCTTTACCACGGCCCTGCCACCGGGGACCTGCGCTGCGAACCTGGCCGCGTTAAAAATAATGAAAACCCAATTATCACTCCGGCGGCGCCTCTGGCGAAACACCGATTATTTTAAAAATAAATTACAGGCAATGGGTTTCGATTTAAGGGGATCGGTTACCCCCATTATCCCGGTCATGATCGGTGATGCCAAAAAAACATTGAAGATCGCTGATCATCTCTGGAAAAAAGGATTTTTTGTTCCCGCCATTCGACCGCCCACAGTTCCGCCCGGTCAAAGTAGACTCCGGATCAGTATTACCGCCATGCATCAAAAGCAGGATTTGGATAGGTTACTCGAGGCGTTACGGGAAGCGTTTTGAATACAATTCGATTGGTGTAGCTGCGGGGCTTGCCCCGCCTTTAATCCCTATGTCTATCAACCTGGTAGGGCGACCACAAGGGTCGCAGCTACTGGTATTTTTTATTAGCCGTTCTTAAGATAAAATCAGAGAGGTTTTAGAAAAGACGCATCTGAATGGATTTGGCTTTGGTCGGCGCCTGATATTTTTTGACCTGATCACTAACCGCGGCCGGAACCGTTTTCTTTTTGGACTTGTCAAAAATCTTGATCTGCCCGAAAACACCGTCATGCCCGGGAATTATTTTCAATTTTTCTTCCCGCACTAAGTTTATCCCTTCAGCGATCCGGTCAGTCGTGCAACGGGATAATTCTTCCGGCGTCAGGTCTAACAGAACCCGGAATTCATTGCCGCCTTTTTCGACTAAACTGTTATATTCGCTGTTAACCGCGGCCGTGCCCGGTTTCTGGCCCAGCGCGTCGGCGATGATCTCTTCCAACGGAATGAGATGCTTACAGGGGATAGCATTCGGCGGTTGATAACCTTCAGGTCGGTCAGCCAGCGCCTCAACCCGGTGCATAACGCCCAGGGTTAACGGTTTTTTGCAGACCGGACACATGTTTTTATGTTTTTTGGATTCGGAGGGTGAAAAAAGAATATTACAACTACGATGTCCGTCGAAATGATATTTTCCTTCTTCCGGAAAAAATTCCACTGTTGACAAAAAACGTTTTGGATCTTTCTTTTTCAAAACATCGATAATTTCCGGATAGGACATTTCGCAATCAAAAATATTCGCTTCGCGGCCGATTTTCCGGGGTGAATGAGCGTCAGAATTAGAGATCAGGGTGATTTTATCCAGAGCGCTCAGTCGCCAATTCATGGCCGGATCGGAAGATAAACCGGTTTCAATACAATAAATATTCTTGGCTTCCTCTTCAAAGCATTCTTCAATGGAATCGAAACCGGAATTAGAGCCGTAAAGCGAAAACCAGGGGGTCCAGGCGTGAGCCGGGACAAGCAAACAATCAGGCGAGGTATCCAGCACCAGCTTAACCATATCTTTAACGTGCCGACCGAAGATCGGCCGGCCATCTGAAGAAACGTTACCGATCCTTTTTAATTTAGTATTTAGCTTGCTGACGACTTCGAAACTCGGCGCGAAAATCAGGGTGTGAATCCGGCGGCCGCGGCCCCGGGCCGTGAACACGTTGCTGATCTCAGTCGTTAACATAAAACGGGTAGGGGAATTACCTTTTTTCAACTGAAATAACCCATTGCCGGCGGGTTTCAAGCGCAATCGTAATTCAGCGAAATAATTGGGGTGGGTGAAATCAGACGTGCCGAGCAGGTTGATGCCTTTTCGTTCGGCCCAGGAAGCCAGGGCTTCCACGTTCATGTCCGGGCTGGTCGCGCGACTGTATTTTGAATGAACATGAAAGTCAGCAATGAACTTCATGTGGAATCCTTTTTCGAGGAACTTATTATCTGAATGGACGATTCGTTTTTAAGTATACCTGTTAATTATCATTTGTCAACAAAGAAAATTTAAATTTTTAAAATTAATTGACTTTAAATAATTGATGTGATATAAAAAGAAAAGTAAAAAATATATTGAGTGGCTGATTCCGCAAAACGTGGGGGTGTAGCTCAGCTGGGAGAGCGTATGAATGGCATTCATAAGGTCAGGGGTTCGATCCCCCTCACCTCCACCATAACTTAGGAGAGCGCCCCGGCAGTTTTTGCGGGACTCACCTCGACTAATCCTTATTCATAGTTCATAATTGTCATGATCGACACCCACGCCCATCTTAATTTTCCTGATTACAAAAATGATCTGCCCGCCGTGTTAGAACGGGCAACCCAAGCCGGGGTAGGAACCATTATTAACATCGGGACCAGTTTAGCCACCAGCCGGGAATCCATCGAGTTGGCCCGCCGTTACGATCATATTTACGCCGCCGTCGGCATTCATCCCCATGACGCGGCTAATATCAAAGAATCTGACTGGACGGAATTGGAAAAACTGGTTGACGAAGATAAAGTCGTCGCCGTCGGCGAGATCGGACTTGATTTTTACAAAAATATCAGCCCCCGTGAGGACCAAAAAAAAGTTTTTATTAAACAACTCGAAATCGCCCGCCGAAAAAACAAACCGATCGTTATCCATAGCCGGGAAGCACACGAAGATTGCCTGGCCATCATCAAAAAAGTGATGGGTTCGAAGGTTAAAGGCGTTGCCCATTGTTTTTCCGGTACCGCTGAAACAGCCCGACAGTATTTAAAATTAGGTTTTTTGATTTCGGCGGGCGGACCGATAACTTTCCCCAAAGCCGATCAATTACGGAAAACGATCAAAAGTATCAAAGTCGAAAACCTGATGCTGGAAACCGACTGCCCTTTTCTGACCCCCCAGGCTAAACGTGGTCAACGTAATGAACCGGCTTATTTGACTTATTCTGTACAAGCTTTCGCGGACCTTTACGACCTGTCAGTTGACGATATTAAACGGATCACCACTCTTAATGCCCGTCGTTTGTTCGGCCTGGGTAAAATACCCAACCAGGGCCAGATCGCTTATAATATCCGCGATTCCCTCTATCTTAACATCACCAATCAGTGCACCGCCACCTGCACTTTTTGCATCAGGCAATCAACCGATTATGTTAAGGGACACAACCTTCGCCTGGCGCAGGATCCAAGTAAAGAGGAAATTATTCAAGCAATCAGCGATCTCAGCCCGTATAAAGAAGTAGTCTTTTGCGGTTACGGAGAACCGACTTTGCGCCTGGATATCATTAAAGAAATCGCCGGTTATCTAAAGAAGAAAAATATCCACGTCCGTTTAAATACTAACGGACACGGTAATTTGATCAATCAGCGTTCGATCCTTCCGGAATTAAAAGGATTAGTCGACGAGATCGTTGTCAGTCTGAACGCCCCGACGGCGGAACAATACCAGCAGATCTGCCGGCCCAAGTTCGGCCCGGATACTTTTAATCAAGTCATTCAATTCATTAAAGAAGCCAAAGAAAACATTCCTTGCGTTCAGATAACAACGGTCACCTACCCGAATGTCGATTTGGAAAAATGCCGCCAGCTCGCCCGGGACCTGGGAATCGATTTCCGAGCCCGGGTTTATAATGAGGTGGGTTAAGCGATCCAATGAATGACCAGGAATTAATACTTCAAGTCAAAACCGGTGATCACAGTGCTTTTAAAAAATTATATGATCACTATAAGAACCCGCTGGCGAATTTTTTTACCGCTTGAGCGGTCAACCCAGCTTGGTTGAAGATGCTGTTCATGAAGTATTCCTCCGGATCTGGCAGAAACGCGCGTCATATCAACCAACCGCTAAATTTTTAACGTATCTTTTCACGATCGCGAAAAATCATTGGTTTAATGAAGCTAAACGATTAAAGAAAAAACCGGTGACTTTCAGTGTTTTAGACCAAAAAACAGACAGTCAGCCGGTCTCGGATATTACGACTGATCCGACCGGAGAGGCGTCGAAAAATTTATTAAAAAGAGAACAAATTCAGGAAGTGCGGAAAGCCATCTAATCCTTACCGGAAAAAGAAAGGATCGTTTTTGTTTTAAGTGAATATCAAGATCTGAAATATCGCGAGATCGCCGAAATTTTGGATATCGCTGAAGTAACCGTCAAAACGCGTATGGTCAAAGCCATCCGGCGATTAAGAAATCTGTTAAAAAAATATCTGGATCAATGATAAAGCAATGACATGGCTTCGGCCCGGGTTGCCGGGTTACGACGGAAAATACCGCGGACCACGGAAGTAACGATCTTCGTCCCGGGTCTTTTGACACCTCGAATAGTCATGCAAAGATGTTCGGCCTCGATCACCACCATTACCCCCTGAGGTTTTAAGGCCGTCATAATGGTTTCCGCGATACCGGTACTAAGCCTTTCCTGAACCTGCGGTCTTTTAGAATGCATTTCAACCACCCGGGCTAATTTACTGATACCGCTGACCCGGCCGCCTTTCGGCAAATAGGCCACGTGGGCTTTACCGACAAAAGGCAAAAGATGGTGTTCGCAAACGGAAAAAAAGGGGATGTCTTTAACCAGAACGATCTCATCGTGATCGTGTCCGACAAGCGCTTTGATCACCTGTTTCGGGTCACCCTTCAGGCCCGCGTACAGCTCCTGACACATCCGGGCTACCCGCCGGGGTGTTTCTTTTAGTCCGTCCCGATCAGGATTTTCGCCGATACCTTCCAGAAATAACTTAACGGATTTTTCTATTTTTTTCAGGTCCATAAAATTTCTCTCCCGGTAACATTCGTCTTAGTAAGCTTTACCGAATAATACCGTAAAAACGGTCTTGAAAATTATTTTCAGATCGAACCGGACGGACCAGTTTTCAATGTAATAAATATCCAGTTTGACCATTTCTTCGAAAGATAAAAGGTTGCGACCACTGATCTGCCAGAGGCCGGTAATGCCGGGCTTTACTTCCAATCGGCGTTTGTGCCACTCCCGGTAATGTTCGACTTCATAAGCCAGGGGCGGCCGGGGCCCGATCAAACTCATGTCACCTTTTAACACACTGAAAATTTGAGGTAACTCATCAATACTGGTCTTGCGCAAAAATTTACCGACGGGTGTTATCCGGGAATCATTGGTTATTTTATAAACCTGCTTTTCGCCGGAATTATTTCGCGCCGGGGCGGATTTTTGAGTGATCCATTCCCTGGTAAAATCTTTGTGATCACCTCTTTTACTTTTATGGTACATGGAACGGAATTTCAGAAAAACAAAACGGCGACCGTTCTGACCGACCCGCTTTTGTTTAAATAGGACCGGGCCCGGCGAAGTCAGTTTCACCAGAACAACGGCCAGCAGCATCGGCAGGGCGGTGAGCACAATCAGGATCGAAGAAAAAACCATATCCATGGCCCGCTTGATAACGACATTTAGCCCGGTAATATTCGACCTTTTAATCCCGATCAAAGGCACACCGCTGAGACTATCGATCCGGACCCAATCGAGCATGACCTCATAAAGATCCGGCACGATCTTCCAGGAAACTTTTGTTTTCAGGCAAAGCTCCACCAATTTCATCAGTTTATCCCGCGGCGCTGAAGGCAGGGCGATCCAAACATCGCTGACATCCCGATCGGAAATAATTTGCTTGACCTGATCGATCCGGCCGACGACCGGGAATTGCGATACGGCTTGTTCCCACGCGTTTGCTGACGTGTCGCGATCGGCATTTTCCGGCCGGGTCTCGCCGTCTGAAATCTCAGCCGCCGGTGAGCGGTCCCAGCATTCGCTCCCAGTTAACCCAAGCGGGTTGGCTACCGCGCCTGCTTGCCGGTCAGGCAGGGTCCCTTCGGGTGCAGTGCAGGTTTGATTCACACCGCCAAGATTATTGGCCGGAGAATCGTCTTCCACAAAACCGACCAATTCATAACCCAGGTCATGTTTCTGTAATTCATTCGCCAGCATAAAACCCACGTTATTACGACCAATAATAATCAAACGGTTAAAATGGCGGGTGCTTTTGAAAAGTCGATAGCGGCCCCAGCGTAACATTTTTCGGAAAATAAAACTGGTCGGTATCGTCAGAAAAGCCAGCAAAACCAATAATGTCCGGGAAAAGGTGAAGTAACCCTGGTCCTCAAGGGTCGGGCGATAAAAAAAGGCAACGCCGAGAGTGACCAGGACCGCGATCAGTACGCCTTTAACCAGAGCTAATAATTCTTCCGAACCCCGCAACTGGATATTATAAAGATTGCTGAAACGGAAAACCACCAACCAGCCGATCAGCACCCATGGAAAAACATCCAGATATCGATCCGGCCCGAGGCTTTTCCCTAGAAAATCAACACTGATCCAAAAAGCCGCAAAATAAGACAGGCCGATCCCCAGGGCATCAGCGATTAAAAGAATAACTTTATAACTTCGGACGCGTTGTCTGATCATAATTCAATTACCGAAAATATTATTTACTCTAAAAGTATATCTCTAACAACGACAAGGGTCAAGGATAAAAGCATGAATAAACCTTGCTTTAAAAAATGATTTATTTAGAATAAATCAAAATTCATCCTTTTTAAAGGGGAAAATAAATGATCCGCCGTAATACTTTCCTTTGTCTCCCGATCCTGTTGACCTTTTACCTGATCTTTTTACCTCTGACCAATCACGCCGAAATGAACCTGGACGTCAAAGAATACGTCTTGAAAAACGGCCTGAAAGTATTGATCCTGGAGCGAGACACTTCCCAAACGGTGGCCGTTAAAATATGCTTCAAGGTCGGGTCGGTCAATGAACATCCGGGTATTACCGGCTTATCTCATCTTCTGGAACACATGCTTTTTAAAGGCACTAAAACTATCGGGACCAGGGATTATGAAAAGGAAAAACCCTTACTGGATAAAATCGATGAAATCGTCACGCGATTAGATTCTTTCAAAATAAAAAAAATGCAGCGCGGCAGAGATTATTTACCCACGGAAGCGGAAGAAGTTAAAGGTTTAAAAGCCGAATTTGAAGATCTGGTCAAATTACAACGGCAATACGCGGTGGTCAAAGAAATTTCTCAGATCTATCAACGCCACGGCGCGCAGGGGCTTAACGCCAGCACATCAACTTCTATGACCGGTTATTATTGCGATTTACCTTCGCATAAACTGGAGCTTTGGGCCTGGTTGGAATCAGACCGCATGTCTAATCCGGTTTTACGGGGATTCTACCAGGAACGAGATGTCATATTGGAAGAACGTCGACAGCGCCTGGAAGACAACCCCGGCGGCTCTCTTTATGCTTTGTTTCAATCTACGATTTATCAAGCGCATCCCTTACGCTGGCCGGTTATCGGCTGGCGTAGTGACATTCAATTCCTCAAAAAAGATCAAGCTTATCAGTACTTTCGGCGTTATTACGCGCCCAATAACGCAGTCGTCGTTATCGTCGGTAATGTTAAGGCCGATGAGGTGGTGGGCTTAATGCGTAAGTATTTTGAACCGATCCCGGCCCAGGAACCACCACCGCCATTAACCACTTTTGAGTCGGTTCAAAAAGGCGAGCGTCGTGTTTTTCTGGAGTTTGATGCCGAACCGCGAATATTAATTGGGTTTCATACTGTTAAGATAGGAGATAAAGATGATTATGTATTTGATTTGATCAGCGGTATTATGTCATCTGGCCGCACCTCACGTCTGTACAAAAAATTGGTCCTGGAGCAACAGTTATGCCTGAATGTTAACACTGGTAATGGTGCCGGTAAGTATGCGGGTGAATTTACTATCAGCGCAAGCCCCAAACATCCCCATACGACCGAAGAAGTTGAGGCGGCGATTTATGCTGAATTAGATCTATTGAAAAAAGAACCGGTAACACCCCAAGAAATCAATCGGGCCAAGAAACAATTAGAAGGCTATTCTTTAAGAGCGCTTCGTTCTAATAGCGGCATGGCCGCCCGTTTGGGCCATTGCGAAGTCATGATTTCCTGGCGTTACATTTTAAGCATTCTTAACAATTATCACACGATTACCCCTGAAGATATCATGGCCGCGGCAAAAAAATATTTGGTCCCCGGTAATCGAACAGTCGCTATTCTGGTAAAAAAAGAAAAGCCGGCCGAAAATAATAAAGAGGAGTGACCTTTATGCCAAACCGGATTAAAATTCTTCTGTTCATTTTAATTTGCCTGACTTTTTGCTCTGTCGCCTGTCTGGATTCTTACGTTTCTCAAGATCCGGACTCAAGATCAATCGCCCCTGAAAACCAGGCCCGGCCAACCAGCTCGCCCGCGTCATTTCAACCCATGACCGATGACCAACCGGCAACGGCGACATCAGGCCAAAGCGAAACTTTTAATTGTCCTAACCATCCGGATCAACTCTCTTATCAACCATTAAAAGTTATTATCCCCCGGGCCGAAAGACACGAATTAAGTAACAAAATTATTTTATATGTTTTAGAGGATCATGAATTACCGTTAATTGACATCATTGCCCGTTTTCGCATTGGTTCGATCTACGACCCGCCGGACAAATTGGGCCTGGCCAACCTGACGGCCTTATTAATCCGGAACGGCGGGTCGACTTCGTTGACCGCGGCGCAACTGGATGAAGAATTAGAAAACATGGCTGCCTCATTAAGCGTTTTCACTGATTACGAAGAAATCACCTTTCGGATGTCCTTACTCAAGGAAGATCTGATCCGGGGATTAGAAATACTATCGGAAATCCTGCAACGACCGGTTTTTGACGCGAAAAAAATCGAGTTTGAAAAATCGCAATTGCAGGAACAATTACGCCGGGAAAATGATAATCCCGGCATTATTGCCAGCCGGGAATTCAAAAAATTAATTTATCCAGCGCATCCTTACGGCCAACGCGTCGCGGGTGACCCGGCTACTTTGGAATCAATTACCCGGGAAGATATTATCAAGTTTCACAAAGAATATTTTACGCCGGACAATCTTTTTCTGGGGGTATCCGGTGATTTTAAAACAGACGAACTGATTAAATTGATCACGCAAACAACTCAAGGTTGGATGGTTCAAGGGAAACCGCTTCCGCGACCGGAGCCGTTGAAACGAGAATATAAAAAATCGGTTAATTTAATATCTAAGAAAATAAATCAAGCTTCAATTATGGTCGGCCATATCGGCGTTAATCGAACGACCAAAGACTTTTTCCCGCTCCGCATGATGAACGGTATTTTGGGTCGGGGTTATGTCTCACGGCTTTATCAACGACTCCGGGAACGGGAAGGCTTGGTTTACGGCGTTTGGGGTTATTTTACGATGCCGAATGACCTGGGGATGTTCATTGTCGAGTTCAAAACAAAAAACGCCAGCACCGCCAAAGCGCTTAAGATCGTCAAAGAGGAACTGAAAAAAATCAGAGCAGAGCCGGTCGCTGACAAAGAATTGGAAGGAACAAAAGAAGCAATTATCAACCAATTTGTGTTCAAGTTTACCAACCCGGACCAAATCGTAAATATTTATATTTACATTGAATTGCTCGGGTTGCCTTCTAACTACCTGGAAACTTATCGCGAGCAGGTTCTTAACGTTACGAAAGAAGACATCCAGCGTGTCGCTCAAGAATATATTAAACCGGATGATTTGATCTATCTGGTTGTCGGCGATGAAAAGAATTTTGACGCGCCGTTAAGCGAATTCGGTCCGGTTAACCGGATCCAGGTAGGGAAATAATCATTTTGATTCCGGCTTTCTGTTCGCCTCCAGATACTCCTGCAGAATCAATTGCGCCGCGACCACGTTCAACTGCTTTCTTTTTTTTTGACGGCTCAAATTCATTTCGCGCAACATCATTTCCGCCTGATGGGTGGTCAATCGTTCATCCCAGGTAACAACGGAAATTTTTAACTGGGTCTGCAGGCGTCCAACAAAATCCAAGACCTCTTTAGCCTTAGCCCCGATAGTATCATTCATGTTTTTCGGCAGGCCGACAACAATCGTGGTGATATTTTCCTGTTGAATCAATCGGGCGATTTGCGCCAATACTTCCTGCTCGCCGGTATTATTGATAATACCATGGCCGTGAGCCATCAAACCAAGCTCATCGCTGACGGCCAACCCGATTCTTTTTTCACCGTAATCAATACCCAGCATTTTCATGCATTTATAGTCTAACTGTCGTTTTAATTTTCCGATAAATAAATACCGTGATAGTATATCAAATTTATCGCTGGTTGGCACTTATTTTTTCTTGACTATTCTCAAAAAAAACGTAATATAATACGTAAGTTGGGTTAGAGAAAAATTTCACAGACCATTGGCTCTGTTTTTAAGGATCGACCCGCAAGTAATATATGTCAAAACACAAGTTGCACCAACAGGAATTAAAAATAAAATTTTCCACCAGTCCGGAATATACTCATAAAATTTTTGACATTATCGAAGAATTACTGGATATCGTGGTCCTGAATAAAGAAAACCGCAATGAATTTATTATCGGGTTAGGGGAAGCGCTGGATAACGCAATTACTCACGGCAATAAACTCAACAAGGATAAATTTATTCATATCGAATGTATGGTCGGGTCCGATAAAATCACCTGCAGCATCACCGATGAGGGAGAAGGGTTTGATTATAAGCCCCGGCTCGACAAACCAATCGAACAGTTTCACCCCCAAGTCTTGATCCAGAAAGCCAGCAAAGGCGAAATCGGTGGATTAGGCATTGGTTTGATTAGAAAATGCGTTGATGAAGTTCACTTCGCCGAAGGCGGCCGAAAGATCACTCTGGTAAAAAACTTAGCCGCGGCTCTGGCCAAGAAATAACCGTTCAACACGTCGTTTTAATATTAAATATCCTTTAATAACGCACTGATTTTCAGCTGGTTTTTATAACGGAATCACCTTAATTTCCCTTGATTTTAACCGAAAACCAGTTATACTTAAGGTGGCGTGGGGATTAAAATATAACCATCGATATCATAGTCAGTTACAGGAAAGGACACCCCATGAATACTACTCGAAAATCATCCGGTTTTACCCTGCTTGAATTGTTAGTCGTCTTTGCCGTTATTTTGATTTTAGCCACGATTACCGTGGTTGCTTTGACTTCATTCACTGACAACGCCAAAAGTAAAGCCACTCGTATTTTGATCCATAAACTTGAAATCGCGCTTAACAGTTACAAGGCCGAGTTTCTAGTTTATCCTCCCAGTGAAGGCAAATATAATGGTTCGCAAAATCTTTATTATTTTTTATCGCGAAAACTGGACACCGGATCAAAAACAGGATTTGATGAACTTTCCCTGGTCAAAAATTCAGTCGGTAAAAAGTTCACCGCCCCTCTTACTCTGCAAAGAAAAAACCTTGATGACCAAAAATACGTGATCGATTCCTGGGATCAACGAATCGTTTATAAAAATCCCGGGGCTGACTATACAGTTATGACCGGTGGGGACCCGCTTTGGAGGGAACCCCATGGACGTAATAATACATTTTCCTTTGATCTGGAGTCCTTTGGTCCGAATACAGTAGCTAACAGAGATTATAGTTCTAAAGATGATGATATTAATAATTGGAAATTTAATGAGATACCGCTAAAACTGGCTCCGCCCCCGCCACCACCGCCGCCACCACCGCCACCGCCGCCACCACCGCCGCCTGATCCGTTCCAACCCCCACTAAATAACCCAGACCCGGATCCGGACCCAGACCCAGACCCGGACCCAGACCTAGGCCCAAGCCCGGATCCAGATCCAGACCCGGACCCGGACCCGGACCCGGCCGCTGATTGCCCTGTATGCACAGGCAACGGCGTTGTCTCTTGTGAAGAGTGCGAAGGCGACGGTGAACTGATCGAACCGTGTGAAAATTGCGATGAAAACGGCGTTGTTGACCACAGTAACTGTGATACCACCGGCGAAATAACTTGCGGGAGATGTGGCGGCGACGGAGATGTTTCTTGTACGGACTGTGGGGGTACTGGCACAACGACAGAAGCCTGTGCTGATTGTAGCGGTACCGGCACCCAGATTGAAGACTGCCCTGATTGTATGGGAGCAGGGCACACTTTAAACTTTGCTACTCGCCGAAAAACAAAGTGCCCCACCTGTAACGGCCAAGGCCAGCTATCAAAAAGTTGTCCCATCTGTGCCGCAACCGGCCAGGTTACTCAAACTTGCCCTACCTGTAATGGCGACAAACAACAGGAATGCCCCTCTTGTCAGGGAGACGGTAAAGTAGAAGACCACGCGTGCCAGGGGACCGGACGAATAAACTGCCCGGAGTGCGACGGCACTAAAGAACTTACAGTCATTTGCCCAACTTGTAACGGCCAGGGTGATGTTAATTGCGCTGAATGTAACGGCACAGGTATAATCGACCCTGAATAAATGAGGGATCGAGGTGCTTTTACAATCTATCATCCTGCCTGCCTGTGCCGGGACGGCAGACAGGTCCTTCGGCGGGCCGCCTATAGCGAGCCTCGCCTCTGGCGGGAGAAACAAAATAACGAAGAGTCTCATGAAATCTTGCTCTTCCTCAGGCGAATCAGGACATCCCCACTGGAAAAAGCAGAGAAACCCCATCGAGGATTCAAATAAATATAATTTAGATTATTCCATGTAACAGCATCAATGCAAATGTTTAACTCTAATTTTTTCAATCAATTAAAATCATTTCGTCAGACATCATCCCGGCTGGTTTCGGTTAAACAAAAACGGGGCGTTGTGTTACTCATGGTTTTAGCTGTTCTGACTGTTCTCACCATTCTCGGTGTTATTTTCGCTTCGTTGTCGAAGGTCGAACGAACCGTCGCCCGCAATTATGTTGATAGCACCCGCGCTCGTTTCCTGGCCCAAAGCGGCGTTGAAATGGGCTTAATCAACATACCTGATTTAGAATCAATGCAAAACGAACTGCCGCCTTATCTCTATGGCTTGGAGTTTACCGATAGTAATAGTAACGGACGGTTTGATCCCGGAACAAATGATGCCATCAAAAAGATTAAACCCAAGGTCCCTTCAGCCGACACGACACGTTATCCATCTTTTGTGCCTTTAGAAGAAATGCGTTATCCATCTCTCAAGGGCTGGGGACAAGCAATTAATATTAACAACGCTGAATTGGTCGTTGAAGATGTCAATCATGACAAAATCCCTGATACAATCGGTTACACGACCCGATTACCTTCGGCTTATCCCGGCGGTGTTAATACTTATTCCCTTAAAATACGTGACTGCGCCAGTATGATCTATATTAATGGGCCAGGTGTTTCAGCCGACGATTGGTCTTTAGCTCCGAATGCCGTCAACATGTTAAATAATCTGGGTAATATTTGGTCTATCAAAATTAATAAATTCGGTGAGATTTTAAGTAACGCCCGGGCTAAGCTGGGGCGTAATTTTTTTAACCGGGAAGAAGTAAAAGAGGCGTTACTAAAGAAAGGTTACACCGAAAAAGCCTATAATCGGGTCAAAGATTTTATTACCTGTCACGCCTGGGTAGACCAGAAAACATTTTTACCCGGCGCGCTCCGACCATTTCATAGCGATAACATCAGAAATAAGCGTTCTCAACTATTGCCGGCCGAGCCTCGACCCGGCAAAACCTCTGTTTTACTGGCCTCTCATCAACCGATTTTACCGGGTGGTTTTTTGACCGGAGGCACCCCTTACTGCTTTTCATTCAAAATCCCTTTTTATCCCTGTTGCGGCGATGATCCTATTAATACTTTTCAGCATATTGGATCAGCTAAATTTGAGGATACTAATTGGAAATCAGACACTGCGCCACCAATTACACCAAAGCTTTGCGATGAAGCACTTCCCTCTACATCAGACTCCACTCCGGCTCCACTCTTACAGCCCCGGGCGCCAATAAATATTAATACCGCGCCCAAGGAGGTCCTGCGCGCGGTTTTGACCAAGATCCAAAGTTATCACTTAAAGCGGGACCTCAAAAATGATACCCGGCCCGGGAAGCGTGTTTGGGGTACCAGCAATACTGGACCTATAAGCCCTGCTATTGCCGGAAAGATTGCTGATGAAATCATAAAAAGACGGGGAGACAAAAACAAGGGACAATTTCGCTCCTGGTCGGATTTTAATAAGTTTATTGATGAATTGAACGTCGGTTTAACCAACTATAAAAAAGCAGCTATTAAAGTTAACGCTAATCCGAATTCCCGTTTGACTAAATTTAATCCTAATAAAGCATTCGGAGCCAGATACGGCGATACCGATAAAAGTGATCTCGGTGACTGGGTGCCGGGAGGGAGTGGAGACTGTGGCTGGACTACCGAGTTCTGTTTTTCTTCTATGGGTTACTATGAAATCGAATCTCTGGGCCGGGTCTGGGGTCCCGTCACCAAAAAGGCGGCCATCAATTACTGGCCCGAAGCAAGATCAGCACTGTTGTTAAAATTTATGATGTTCTGCGCCATACCACCCAGAAAGATTTTCTCCAAATTGAAAATGGTGAATATGAGCCGAAATCATTGGGACTAACAACTTTTCCCGAATCTATTAATGATTTAAAGACAAATGATTTAAAAACAAATACGCTTTGGCCAATCATTAAAAACAATTGCATTGACAAAACCGAAGATGTTTGCGAGCATCAGCTTTGTTATGATGGCTATCTGGCTCTGGCCACTCAGGATATTGATCCGGATAAAAGTAATGTTATTTTTGAGGCAAATTATGATGAGGCTTTCGACGCGCAGATCGCTTCCAGTGTTGATGATAGTAAAAAAGCTTATGGACGCGCGGATTGCGACCGTTCGGTGATCGATTATGATGATCCCAGTGAATTATTCCCGGATGGTGTTTTTTGCCATGAAACCACTTATAACGAAGATAAGACCGATATGAGTCAGGATGAATTTTTACGCTATAAAGCTGAGGGCAATTTTGAATTAACCGGTTCTTTAGAAATGTGGTTCAAACCGACCTGGGATGGGAGGGAGATTGACCGATGGTTTGCAAAGGACAGCCGGGTATTGTTCAGTCTGGGCCCGGGCGAAAAGCATACGACGAAGAAAAGCAATGAAGATTGGTGGGCCGGGGAAGGAGATGAAAACTATCAAGATCACGGTGGGGTTCAACGCATCGTCCTGATGGCACGAGAACAATCCCTCTGCGCTTTTTTGGCCTCGGCCCGTACGGATAAATCAGCTAAACCAAAGGAGCTTACAGATGATGGATGGTTTAAATTCTCAAATATGGCTGTGACCGATAAACACAAAAAAGAAATGTACCAAAAATTTATCCAAGCAATGTGGCATCCTACTTATAATGATTACGCGGTGGTTAAATATGATCGAGCCGGCCAATGGCAAGCCGGCACCTGGCATCATATTGTCTTATCCTGGAAACCAACACTTCCCTGGACAGACACGTGGACAGTGACGAATCTAATAACGGGGGAAACGTGGTCGGAAAATGTAACGAACGAATCAACCGAACTGCGACTTTTCGTGGACGGATTCCCAGCCGAAGGCAATCCATTGCTGGTTGGCACTAAACCATTTCAAGAAGGAATAAAGTCTGAATGGAGCATGTTTATCGGGAATAATAGATTTTCGGATAAATTAAACGCAGCCGGAATAATAAACGAAGCGGTTACCAATAAGTTTCCCATGCCGGCCGACGGCACTATTGATAACCTTCGGATATACAATAAAGCATTTACTTCGGCAGCAGAAATCCTTCCTCTACCACATCGTTATGTAGATACACCCCGAACATTTACCGGTACTTTTTCGGAAAATATTGACTACCCGACAAGCCAGGAAACCAGACGCCTGGGTCATATTTACTGGACAAGTTATAATTCAATTAATTATGATTCAAGCGATGGAACCGGCGGAATAGAATTACTATTGGTTAACGGGAAGCCAGTTGATGTACCAGCCGACGAAAGCTGGGAACCCGGCGATCCAATGCCTTTAAACATAGACTTGGCCCCGGAAACATCACCGGTCGATTACCAGTTCCGATTAATCCCACCGGGAGAAAATACTTATGGATTTATTGATGATACGCCTATTCTGGACGATGTCACGATAACCTTGATCGGTTCTCCAAAAATTATTTCCTATTTTATCAATTAAAATATAAAGAGGCCTGAAATGAATTTACCGCGCGTTTTGACCGGTTTCCTTATTCTATTTATGACCATGCTCGCCGTTCGCGGAGAATCCGGGTTCGCCCCGGCGACGGTCTATATCAAACAAACAAAAACCATTCATTTTCAAAACGAAAGCCACCAGGGATTCAAGATCTCCGGTTGGACGCGCTACCCCAATAAGACAAAATTATATATTAAATTAAGTTACCGCAGCCGGCAATTAGCCCGAAAAAGCGCTTCGGTTGAGCAGGGAAAATTCGAAGCCGAAATCCGGATAAAGGAAAAGTTATTGGCGTCTTACTATGACATTGAAGTTGCTTTCTATCCCAAACGCCAGCCGGCTTCGTTAAGGAAAAAACTTCAGTCGCTTCCCCCGGAAACCATTTTTGATTCGGTTCGAGTCGGCACTCCGCAAAAAATAACAAAGGAGCGAACGAAAAATATCGACTTTTTAAAAGAAGTCCTGGGTGACGGCAAATATTTTTATGACGGCCTGCGGAGGAACTATTTAAAAATCAAGGCCGGCGAAGACTATCAATTTAATTTACGCTCATGGAAAAAAGCTCATAAATCAATGATCAAAGATCTTAAGCAACACGAAAAAATCCTGCTCGCGCAACAGGAAAATTATTTAACCCCGTTTTTCCCCGAGTTGACCTTTCTAGCCCTTGACTTTATTTATCAGACTTATCGTATTTACGAGCAAGTGACGAAAGACCTGAGACGCGGTGGCACGGTGGATGTTCACACGGGCAAAAAAATAAAAACCGAAAGCGTGGTCGCTCAAATAGACAGCGCATTTAATTTTTATTATCCTTCTTTGCAAGCCGATATTCAATTCAAAGAACAAATCGGCGACGAAAATATCATCCTTGATCATTTTCGGCAACTGGAAAAGTGCTATCGGGATTTGACCGCCGGTTACCAAAAAGGCCTGGCCCGAAATATTACCCCGGAAACATGGGAAGTATTTTCGCAAAGCTGGCCGGAAAAAGAAACTAAATTAAAAAATCAGCTGACATCCTTGCAGTCAAGTAACTCCGCCCCGCAGTTAAACGATTTTTATCAGGACTTGGGGAATTTAACCGACAGTTTAGCTCGACTGCATCGGCTTTATACCCGTCATATTACGCATCAAAGTCCCGACGAAAAACGATTAGAAGAAAACATCGCTTCCGCGCAAAATACTTTTGCCGGTGATTTTTATCGCTTTTTAACCTGGTTAAGGTTTCCACGTTTATTGATCGGAAAACTATCACCGCCGGATGAAAATACAGTGAGCCCGGAAAAAAGGTCTCCTGAAGAAACTAAAAAACTTATTGAAAGGCAAATACAATTACTCAAAGAAAGTACCGACAAAATAAGACGGACTATGAACTTGAGGCGATTACTCTCGATTGGGCCGTCGGTAATACCGTATTTAAAACAGGAATTAGCTCAAGCTGACGATTCAACAACGACTATTTTCTTACGAGCAATATGTTCTTTTAAGGATGAAATACCGGCTTTAAAGCCTACGTTGCTTAAACTGTTAAAATCTGATGACCTGAAATTAAAACGACAGGTTGTGGCCACATTAAAATATATTAATGATAGCACGGTTATCGAGGCCTTGATAAATTTAGCTACAGATAAAAATCCATCAATTCGCGGTGAAGCTATTAGTTCGCTAGGTTATCTAAAGCGACCCGAGTCTATTGAAACGATAATCCTGGCTTTAGCTGATAATGAAAAAGAAGTACGGGAAAAATCTATTGGCGCCTTGTGGGAAATCACACAAACGTCATTTAAGTTCACGCCACACGCTTCGGAAAGCATCAGGAAGCAAGAGATCAAAGTAATTCAAAGATGGTGGGATGCCAATAAGAAGAAATATTTACAATAAGTGTAATTATTTAGTCGTCTGAAGTCCCCTCTAATAAGAGGGGATTAAGGGGTGTGTTAAATTCCCCCTTTTACTTCATTCGGCTAAATAATTACCACTAAGTAAGTTCAGCTAATCAACCGGTCGGGCCAGCACTGATTTCGCTTTTCGCGTGATCCTTAAGTACAAATCATCATATCCAAAATAACCATATTCCCCGGTCAAGGCAAACGGATGTTTAATCGGCGTTCGTGATTTCTTCACCGGCTCGATCTGGGTATCATCACGCCAAAAATTCCAGGAAGTGATCAATACCATCGGCAGGTCCGGATCAAGATGTTGACGGGCCACCTGGAAATATTCCTGGTAAAAAGTGCCTTTTTCGGTTGTCAGATGATTCACTTCTCGCGGCCAGATAACGCGTTTTTCTTTCGGCGTCGCGGCCCGGTTGTTATATCCGGGCATAACGTTTGGAATAAATTTCACCTTTTTATCCCCGGCAATTTTTCGATATTCATTATAAGTTTGTCCCAGATCGGAAAAAAAGCCGTTCGATTGCGCGTAACCGTCGTAACGAAGAGGGCGACCATACATATTATAGGATGTGATTCCGTCAAAAATACCGATTCTTTTCTGGTTGGGCTCATCCCAGAAAACCTCATCGCCGACCAGAAATATATCCTGCTTAGTCTGTTGCCTCACCACCGCTTTGACCCGCGGAATAATTTTTTCATAATCTCCGGTTAACAGTCGGCTTAAATACATGATCAACACCGGTCGGCCATTTATCTTCAAATAATTCGGGTGCTTGAAATAATTACGGCTAAGGTAAAGAAAATCTTTCAATAATCTCGTCTGGGCATCCAGATTAACCGGTAAAGTTCCATCCCGTTTGACTTTAAGGAAAAAAGGTGTCAAATAAACAAGACAAAATTTAAAATCACTTTGGTTCTGATCCAAATAAGGAGCAAAATGTTTTTTGATAGTAATATCGGTCGATGTGTTCGAACCCCACCAGTTCAGGGCGAAAAAATCAATGCCGGCCTCCTGGGCCCAGGCCACATGCTGTTTGATCACTGATTCATCCCGGCAATCATATCTTCCTAATTTCGGTTCCTGAGCCGGAATAAGCTGCAACCGTAAATTTTTCTTTTGCCAATGTTTCCCGGCCTGATCATACCGGGGAGAATAATAGGCCCCGAATTTTAATTTGCCGACAGCTGAGTCTTCGGGCTTCTCCGGACAACCGAAGTTGACTCCGCCCAATACTATCGTAATGAAAATGCAGGTAAATATTTTTCTGGTCGTCATTATTCGTTTCTTATTTCCCGTTTTCCATTGGGTATTTTCACTTTTTATACTCTTTATTACCAACTTTTATACTAAATTTTACCGCGGTTGTCAACCCCGTTAGGGGCAGGTCGCCTTCCCGGTCTCGTTTCGCTCGCCGAAACGGGCAGGCGACCGTCAAAATAGGTTATTAGTTCACTCTATGGTCCTTTTAGATTCTGTTAGTCAAATAAACTTTTATTAATATTATATCATAATCTCTAACGGGGTCAACTGTATCTGGCAATCCAAAAAAGAGAAGCGGTCAGAACAAGATAAGACTTGACAGTCAGGGTTACTTTTCTATAATTAGTTGACTCCTCAAAAAAATTTCTGGTTTTGCCGAGGGGTCATCCCGCCTGCCTAAGGACAGGCCCGTCCTTCGGCGGAAGTTCGCCGAAAGCGGACGAAGGATCCCGGGGTTCTTCGCTTTCCACCAAAGGCAGACAGGTATTCAGGTTGAGTAGTCAGGAAACTTTCCGATTCCTCAATAAGTTTTAGAATTAATAATCATGACGCAGTTAAAAACAGCTCGAGCCGGCAATATCAGTCCTGAAATGGAATTAGTCGCCCGCCAGGAAAAGGTAACCCCGTCTTATATCCGCGAAATGGTTGCCCGAGGAAAGGTCGTCATTCCGGTTAATCGCCGGCGCCGGGAAAAACTTTCCCGAATTCAGCAGGTCCGTGCCATTGGCGTCGGGTTACGAACTAAAGTCAACGCTAACCTGGGTACGTCTTCGGATTATACTGACACTCAGGAAGAATTGGAGAAACTCCGCGTCGCCGAAGAAGCCGGCGCCGACGCGGTCATGGACCTTTCAACCGGCGGCGACATACCCGGAATCAGAAAAATCCTGCTGGCTAAATCACAAATTCCTTTTGGTACAGTCCCAATTTACGAAGCTGTTTTGAAAAACTCTTCGCCGACTGATAAAAAACATTCTTTTATTAAAAACCTGACCGCTGAAACTATCTTGCAAGTTATCGAATCCCAGGCAAAAGCCGGAGTGGACTTCATGACCATCCACAGTGGGGTGACTCGCGATGTCATCAAGGGTATCCAGGATCAGCAACGGGTCGCCGGAATCGTCAGTCGGGGCGGCATGATCATCGCGGAGTGGATGCGCCAAACAGGTCAGGAAAACCCGTTTTATGAAAAATTCGACCGGATCCTGGAGATCGCCCGGGAATATGATGTCACTTTAAGTTTAGGTGATGGTCTCAGGCCGGGCGCGCTGGCGGATTCTTTTGACCAGGCCCAGGTTCACGAATTAATACTCTTAGCGGCCCTGAGCCGCCGGGCCCGCGCGGCGGATGTCCAGGTAATGATCGAAGGACCCGGCCATGTCCCGATGAACCAGATCAAAGCCCAGGTTCAATTACAAAAACAACTTTGTGACGGTGCTCCTTTTTATGTCCTCGGCCCGATCGTCACGGACCGAGCGCCGGGTTACGATCATATTACTTCCGCCATCGGTGGAGCCCTGGCCGCCTGGGCCGGAGCCGATTTTATCTGTTACGTTACCCCCATGGAACATCTTGGCCTGCCCCGTGCGGAACACGTCCGCGAAGGGGTGATCGCGGCCCGGATCGCCGGTCACGCGGCCGATATCGCCAAGGGCGTCCCCGGTGCCTGGGAATCAGATAAGCGTTTTTCTGAATTTCGCCGCCGGCAGGATTGGTCGCATCAACTCAGTGAATGCCTGGACCCGCAACGCGCCCGCGAATTACGCCAGAGTCGCCAACCGGCTCAGGATGATGTTTGCTCCATGTGCGGAAATATCTGCGTCTACGCTTTAATGAAAGAAAAAAAATGAGTCTGACCTGTGTTATCGGTATCCAGTGGGGTGATGAAGGCAAAGGAAAAATAGTTGACTGGTTATCAAAACATCACGATTTAGTCGTCCGTTTCCAGGGCGGCAGTAATGCCGGACACACCGTTATCTGGGGCAGCCAGAAATTTATTTTACATCTGATTCCCTCGGGCATTTTCCACAAGGGCGTCAAATGCGTTATTGGCAACGGCGTTGTCATTGATCCGGCACAAGTATTAAAAGAAATCAAAGAATTAACCATGCGCGGCATTGCTGTTAAAAATCGTTTATTCATAAGTGATCGGGCGCACTTAGTTATGCCTTATCATAAAGTTCTTGATAATTTAGCTGAAATCAGAAAAGGAGATGCCAAAATCGGCACCACCGGCCTTGGTATCGGACCGGCCTACGTTGACAAATGTTCCCGGCTGGGACTACGAATGGGTGATCTTTATCAGCCGGATTATTTCAAAAAATGTTTAAAACAAAACTTGGATGAAAAAAACTGGCTGATTACTAATTTATCCCCATACAAATCGTTCAAACTGGAAAAAGTTTATCGCGATTATCAGAATTATGCCCGGAAACTTGCATCATATGTTTGTGATACCCGGGTCTTAATTCAAGAAGCCCTGGAAAAGAATCAGCGCATTTTATTCGAAGGCGCCCAGGGAACATTACTCAATGTCGATTTCGGAACCTATCCCTTTGTTACTTCATCCAACTCTGATATTTCCGGGGTCTGCGCCGGCACGGGCATCGCCCCGCAAAAAATAAACCGCGTGATTGGGATTATAAAAGCTTACGCCACCCGTGTCGGGAGCGGACCGTTCCCAACAGAACTATCAGGTGAAATGGAAGAGCGTCTCCGGCGGATCGGCGGGGAATTTGGCGCGACAACCGGCCGAGCTCGTCGTTGCGGCTGGTTAGATTTAGTGAGCGCAAAATACGCGATTGAGATTAATGGCGTGACAGATCTTTCTATCATGAAACTTGATGTGTTGAGTCAGCTAAAAAAAATAAAGGTCTGCGTGGCCTACAAATACAAAAATAAAACTTATAAACATTTTCCCGGCAACGCGTCGGTTCTGGAAAACTGTCAACCGGTTTACAAAGAATTTTTGGGCTGGAATGAAGATGTGACCACGATCAGAAAATATCAACAACTACCGTTAAAAGCGCGTCGTTATTTAAATTTTATTACCACATCGCTGGGCGTTAAAATAAAAATGGTTTCCGTCGGCTCCGAACGCAACCAGACGATCGTTTTATAGAATCAATGATGAATCTCCCCAAAAACTTACCCCGCCACATTGCGATCATTATGGATGGCAACGGACGGTGGGCGGCCCAACGCAAACTGTCCCGCATCAAAGGCCATGAAAAAGGCGCTCAAACCGTTCGAACTATTGTCCGCACCTGCGCCCGGATCGGGGTCAAGGAATTAACCCTTTACGCTTTTTCCCGGGAAAACTGGAAACGCCCGCGCCTGGAAATTCTTTTTCTTATGAGTTTATTAAAAAAATACCTGGTCAAAGAACGCGCGGAATTAATGAAAAATAATATTATTTTTAAAACTATCGGCCGGATCGACGAACTCCCGGCCGGAGTCCGGAAAGAAATACAGGAGAATATCCGGTTAACGGCCCGGCATACCGGGTTAACTCTGCGGCTGGCCCTTAATTATGGCAGCCGAACGGAAATCGTCGACGCCGCCCGTCGTTTGGCTACCGAAGTCAAAAAAAATAATTTGAAAATCAATCAGATCTCTGAAAAAAAATTCGCCCGGTGTCTTTACGATCCGTCCATGTCCGATCCGGACCTGTTGATTCGCACCGGCGGCAACATGCGGGTCAGTAATTTTTTACTCTGGCAGATCTCTTACGCGGAACTCTGGGTCACCCCGACTTTGTGGCCGGACTTTAAACCGGAAGATTTATCTCGCGCTATCCGGGATTATGCGCAACGGGAACGTCGTTTCGGAGGATTATAAATCAACATGCTATTAAAAAGATTGATCTGGGGATCCTTAATAATCGGTCTGATCACTTTATTGTTCTGGTGGGATCATTCAACGGCCAATAATATTGGGTTCACGATTATTTTTACTTTCGTGATCGGCTTGAGTTTATACGAATTTTACAAGATGCATGAAAACATCGGCGTGCGACTACCTAAATTATTTCCGATTGCTCTGATTGTTAGCTGGAGTATCGCGAACGGTATTTTTTCCCCCCTGAAATATCCCGAAGTTCTTTTTTCTTTTGATTTTATATTAATCTTATTTCTGGCCGGCGCGGTTATCTATTACATTTTCAACAATGATATCTCAAAAACAAGCGACTTCTTCATTCTAACGGCGGGATTTGTGTATGTCGGCTTGGGGTTCTATTATATGTATTTAATCCGTTACAATGATTTACTGCCGGCAAATTGGGGTTTTTATTTTTTAATTTATTTTGTCGCTTTAAATAAGCTGGCTGATACTTTTGCTTATTTTTGCGGCCGACTTTTCGGCCGGACCCGGCTGGCACCAAAAATCAGTCCGAAAAAAACCGTTGAGGGCTTGATCGGCGCTTTAGTACTGGGATCGATCAGCGGGGTATTTTTATTATCCTTATTACACGCCGAGGCCTTCCAGCGTATTTCCTGGGAATATCTGATTCTGATCAATTTCGCCATCGTGGCCGCCGGTCAACTGGGCGATCTGTTGGAATCAATGTTTAAGAGGCATTGCCGGGTCAAAGACTCTCAATCCTTAGTCCCCGCTTTGGGCGGCGCATTGGATATGGTCGATTCTTTATTACTCAGCGCGCCGGTTACCTATTATTTAATACTATTTGGTTTGAGCTGAAGTTTCAACTAAGGAGTCTTACGTGAAAGTTCACAAAAAAATAATACTGGGAAATTCATCTGATCTGTTACACGTATTTGGTCCTTATGACCGCTACTTAAAGTTAATTCGGCAGCAATTAAACGTTAAAGTCAGCCTGAAACATAATACTTTAAAATTATCCGGCGAAAAAGAACCGGTTAATCAGGCGGAACGAATTTTAAAATATTTAGTGACCATGGCCCAGGAAAATGGCCACCCGGTCGCGGAAGCTGATGTATTAAAATTAATTGGTCAACCTCCTGGTTCAGAAGCAAACCGGTTAACTGATCTAACCGCCGCCCAGCCTCGGGAGACAAACAATTTACTTAAAGTTAAGCCGCGAACAGAAGGTCAGGCCCGTTATATGGAAACATTGGAAAAACACGATATCGTTTTCAGTATCGGGCCGGCCGGGACCGGCAAAACTTATCTGGCCGTGGCCCGGGCTTTGGTGGCCTTGCGTAATGGCGGGATAAAAAAGATCGTTCTGGCCCGACCGGCGGTCGAGGCGGGAGAGCGACTGGGGTTTTTACCCGGTAGCTATGAAGAAAAAGTTAACCCTTATCTCCGGCCGCTTTACGATGCCCTGGAAAGCCTTCTGGAATCTCAACAATTAAGACGGCTGATCGAAACCGATATAATCGAAGTTATTCCTTTGGCTTATATGCGCGGTCGTAACCTGGCTAACGCTTTTATCATCCTGGATGAAGCGCAAAATACTACGTCCAGTCAGATGAAAATGTTTCTCACCCGGATGGGTACCCACTCTAAAATCGTCATTACCGGTGATATCACCCAGATTGATCTGCCACCGGATAAAATCTCCGGATTGGTGGAAGTAAAAACCTTTTTAAGTCATATTCCGGGGATTGCTTTTTGTTATCTGACTAAAACTGATATTGTCCGCCATTCGCTGGTGCAAGCGATCGTTGATGCTTACGAATCAAAAAATAAGTATCAGAAAAAGAAACAAAAATAACTAATCGCCTTGGAAAACCAAGAAAACAATCACATTTCTGATCCCCCGCCCTGTACCAGCGATCGGTACAGAGCCCCGTCGGAAAAATCCGCTCCTTCACTATTACCACTGGTCATCACCGTTTATTCAACCTTAACCCTTCTGGGCGTTCTGGGAATTTATTTTTTTCAGGGTTCGACCGCCTTAAATGATTCTTTTCGAATTGCGCCACAGACCGTTCGAATATTCGGCTGGGCCGTCATGGCGGCAATTGGGGTGGTTATTTGCTCCGCGCTTAGCGCAAAATTATTGCGGGTTGTCCGATTACTGGAAGAAGAATTCGCAAAAATCCTGGGATCGCTCACCTTCTGGCAAATCTTTATTCTGGCCGGCTTCAGCGCAGTTGGAGAGGAAATCTTCTTTCGAGGAGCGATTCAACCTCATCTGGGATTGATCATAACCAGTTTGTTATTCGGCTTGTTACATTTCCCGGTCAATAAAAAATTAATTCCCTGGACTGTTTTTGCGGTTGGGATGGGATTTCTGTTAGGCGGGTTATATCTGACAACAGGTAGTTTAGTCGCCCCGATCATCACTCATTTCCTGATCAACTTCATCAATCTTTTTCGCTTACCCGCAAATGAGCAAATTTCTTCAGGAACTCTTGACGGCTCAAACGACTAACCCGAATCAATTTTTTCAATTGTTTGGAATCATTAAAATCTTTGGGTTCGAGCCGAATCATGTAATGACGGGCCACTTCGTATGACTCAGTATTAATGTCAACCGTCCGAATTCGAGTCCGGCCGGTTTTTGGATTAATGATATCTGAAAAATAAAGCGGGGTAATCCGCTTGGAAAAAAGTGTGATCAGGGCTCCGCTGCCGCCTTTCTGTAAAAATTTAATTACCCCGTAACCCAGATCACGCGTGTATTCATTGTCAAAAGGGATCGGAGCGGCACAGCGAAGTTCATACCCAATGTTCTTGTCAACCACCGTAATATCGAGATTTCTTGTCTTTAAACGTTGTTTAACTTCGTCTTTTAAAAACTTGCCCAGGTCAATTTCCGCCAACCGGATATGCCCATGAGCGTCTTTTTCCACATTTTTTACCAAGTTGGCATCGGCGCCGCTCAGTCTTTCGCCCAAACCCTCAGCCAGAATGGCCACCCCGTGTTTCTTGCCCATGGCCAGACGTTTAATGATCGCCCCCTCTAAAATATCAGCAATTCGGGCAAGGGTGATTTTGGACCGGGAAAACTCTTCCGGAATGATGGTCAACGTCACCCCGGCCGCCTTGCCGATCCCTAAGGCCAGGTGACCGGCTTTTCGACCCATGGTCACGACAAAATACCAGCGATTAGTCGTTGCGGAATCTTCCATCAATGATTTCACGATACCAACCCCTACGTGCCGGGCAGTTTGATAACCAAAAGTAGAAAGATAATTTGGTAACGGCAAATCATTATCAATGGTTTTAGGAACATGGGCGACTTTAATCCGGCCCCGCGCTTCTTTTTCCACCCGACTGGCCGTATAAGCGGTATCATCTCCACCGATTGTCACCAATCGATTAACCCCCAGTTTATCAAGTGATTTTACTACCTGGGCCATTTTTTTCCGGTCAGTGGTCGGATTTTCCCGGGAAGTTCTTAAGATCGAGCCGCCCTGTAAATGCACGCGGGAAACGTCATTAATTTTCAAACGCATGATCGGCACTTTACCGCCACGGGCCAGCCATTGAAAACCATCCATAATGCCGATAACCGACCATCCCTGTTTGATCGCTTCGATCGTCGCGGCGCTGATCACCCCGTTAATACCCGGAGCCGGGCCGCCGCCGACAACTATCCCGACACAATATTTATTTTTTTTAGCCATGTTAAGTTTTTCACTGGAAATTGAATAAAAAAACCCGTATCAATTCATAATAGTTGTTTGACTACTGAATGATACGGGTTTTATTCATCGTTTCTTATCCGCAACAACCGGTTTTTTTAACCATCGGTTTGCCGCAGCATTCCGGAGCTGGCGTGTTTTCAGCGACTTCTTTCGGAGGACACTTATCAGCACCAGCGCTACATACGTAAGTTACTTTTTTAGCTTCATTCGGTCCACAAGTTTCGCAACCCATAAGATTCACCCCCTTTAATGAATGTATATTTTTATCTAATTAACATCATCATAGCATTTTTTTAAATTTTCGTCAAGTTCAAATCACGATCCCGTCGCCGGGTTTTTAATTACATATCCTCAGTAAACGATTGTAAGATTTCAACCAATTCCGGCGTGATTTTTCGATAAACCTCTTCGGGTTTTTTTTGTTCTCCATTCACGTTTAATAAATGTTCGTTTATCGAAATACCGAATAACCGTTCGTTTTCTTCCAGATATGGTTTGATCAATTGCCAGTCTTGCGCGGTCAGCGGCTCAAATTGACCACCGTGTAATTGGGTTTGATCCACCTGATGTTCCGGGTCGCGCACATAAATAGCTCCGCCGGTCGCCAAAGAAAACAAATTACCGCCCGGGTAGGGCGTTGCCAAGTCGACAACCTTCCCGTTATCATCAAATCTTATCCCGTTAAGGATCACGAAACCACCGTCGTCCAACGGATCGCCAGCCATAAAAGATTCGGCCAGGTAATCCAGACAAGTGCCATTGATCAATACCCGCGGTTGTCCGACCCCATCGATCAGCGGACGTCCGGCCGCGTTGCCCAGCACGTAAACTTCTCCTCCCTTGGCCCCATACATAAAAGTCTGCCCGACATCCCCGAAGATCACGACCTTACCGCGTTTTAAGATCTGGCCTATCTGGTCCTGCGCGGCATTATGGATATATACTTCCGCGCCGTCTAAACCTGAAGCGGTATAATCGCCGGAACTGCCATAAAGATCTATTCGAACACCGTCAGAACCCGTTCCGAGCCCGTTGCCGCAAAAACGCTGGCCGGTTAAACCAAAAACAATAAATTTCTTCCAGCCTTTCCGGTACGCTTCAACGATGACACGGGACATGCCGTCATCGCCTTCCGACGGAAAACCATCGGCCTGGATAACCAGGGTTTCCTCCAGTGACCCCGGCAGTGGAAGCCTGAAGGCTTCCGCTACACGCTCAGATGATGTAGCGGAGACCTTTAGGTCTCCATATACCTCAGATCGAGTCACTAACGTATAAGGCAAATTAATATTCTGCTTGATTTCGGCAATTGATTGAAACAGGTTAGTTAAATAATTATCCATCAGGGCGACGATTGAACTTCTTTTTTTATTCCCGGTCGGATAAAAATGATCCCGCAACCAAGTTAACGTCTCGATTGTCCGGGTAAATTGTTGCCCGTCTTGTTTGGCGGATTGAATTAATTGGGTTAAGGCATTATATAAAGCGGGGTAATCTGAGTCTTTAATGATAGATTGAAAATCTTGTATTGAGGCGGGGACAACCCCCGCAGCTACCTTAGAATGTTGTAGCTGCGACCCTTTGTCCGCCTCAGGACGGACTCGTCCTTTGGCGAGTGGTCGCCCATTATTGTTTGGTCTGGTTCCGGACACATAAGGAACTTCTTGCCCGAACTTATCAGCACAACTTAATTTTATCGAACCATTAGCCTGACTTAATGTATAAACAAAAGATCCTCCGTCAGTATGACTTCCTCCCCGGGCATTCCAGTATTTATCCGCTACCGGGCAGATGTCAGGATAATCTTCTTTTAAACTCTGGAGCGTCGTATCGATTGCCTGTTTTTCCGAAGCGATTAACCCGATCTGACGTTGGGCATTATCCCAATCGCTTAAAGCAAAAACCTGGGGCCGCAACATGGATGTATCCGTAATGCCGATCATTTGGATTTTATTTTCTTCGGGAACGGTCCGACCGATAATAAAAAACCACGGGCCATCAGGTGAGCCGTGAATATGCGTCGCCTGGATCGCCCGGTAAATCTTTTGCTTATCCAGCGGCAACAGATCAAAATCACGTTCCGTAGTCGGGGCCAAGGCTTCAATAATATATTCCAGTGGATATTTATATGTCCGGCTCCAGAGATCAAAAAGCAGGACGGCGACTTCGGTGTCAGTCAAAAATAATGGGGCAATACCGTGCTGTTTGAGACATTCAGAAACGGAATGATAATTAGCAAAATCACCATTATGAATCAGGGCCTCGTTAAGTCCGATAAACGGATGAGCGCCACCCGGGTGCCAAACCCGGCCTTTAGTCGGGTAGCGTTGATGGGCAATCCAAAGATGCGATTGCAAATCCTCCAACTGATAATATTTAATCACCTCTTCCGCGTAACCAACGATCTTCAAGACCATCATATTCCGACCGTGAGAAACGACAAAAGCCCGTTTTTCGCCCAGCGAGGCATAAAATTTATGATTGAGCCGGTAAGTATTCTGATAAATAAATTCATCTTCGCTGGCGCGTCCCGTCAGATTATCATATTTTGTTTCAAATTCTTTCAGCGTTTCCGGTTTCACCCGAACAAAATAACGCCAGACATCCGGCGGCTTCACTGCCAACCCTTTAATTTCCCGGTAATCCGACACCGCCGCGATCAGCGCCGTATGATTAACCGTAAAATACGGAAGAATAAACTCATTTTCAACCGTTTCGCGGACCGACGGGTCCAGATAAGCGATCTGCAACAAATAATTATCCTGCAGGATCTCTTCAGGCACGCCTAACTGTTCAGCGTTTAGTCCAACCGCGGCGATCCCGCCGCCCTTACCGTTACCCCGGTTATGCATCTGTTCGGAGGCTTGAAGAACATGCTTCCCTTTGATCTTTTCCGAAGAGATAAATCCGATAACTCCGCAACCGCCTTCGGCTGCATCGGAAACCATCTGTGTGGACAGCCGGGGTAAAGTATTCCTGCGTTGGTCAAGTATTTGCTTGATCAGATTATCTTTCATGATTTTTAAACTTTACAGCTTTTGTTTTTAATTTCCTGATTATTGGAATTAACATAGTCCAACAAATCCATTCGACCGCGTAATTCCTTAAAACTTTTCAGCCCTAATTTTTTCAGAAGGCGAACCCAGTACTTACGCCAGGCCGCGTACATATTAATTATTCGTTGAGCTCCCCATTCAGAATTAATCAAGGGCGATAATTCCGGATCAGTGGTCGCAATCCCGCGGGGGCAGCCGCGCCCTCTTTCGCAATTACCGCACCGGACACAACCCAACGCAATTAATTCGGCCGTGCCGATCACCACCCCGTCCGCTCCGAGCGCGATCGATTTAGCCACATCTAACGCTGAACGGATGCCGCCGCTGGCAATTAAAGTAATATCATCGCGGATCCCTTCGGCAGACAGAAACTTATGCACCTTAGGAATTGCGTATTCGATCGGCATGGCAATATTTTTCTTGGCAATCTCCGGCGCCGCTCCGGTCCCGCCGTAACCACCGTCTAAATTAATAATATGCGCTCCGGCGTAATAACTACCCACCGCCACCATATCAATATCCGTCGGTGTGGAAACTTTGACCGCAACCAGGATATTCGGATTGATCGCTTTGATCCAATCAACATGTTTTTTGTGATCTTCTACCGAATAAACACTGTGGAACGGAAAAGGCGAAAACAAACTGGTGCCGGGAACGGCTTCCCGCAGTTTAGCCACCAGGGAAGTATTCTTATCACCTAAAAGATGGCCACCCAACCCGGGTTTGGCGCCCTGAGCATATTTGAATTCCATGAACCGTACCCGTTGCAATGTCTCTTCACTCACCCCAAAAAGACCGGTAGCTACCTGTGTAATAATATAATCATCATAGGGGGCCAGTTCTTCCGGATAACCGCCTTCGCCGGTACTGAAAAAAGTCTGCCAGGCCTGGGCCGCTTTGGCCCGGGCTAACATAACCGATAAACCGATCGAACCAAAAGACATCCCGCCGCCGTAGATTGGGATCGGAAGGGTAATTTTAGGGCCGAATGAACGTTTATTCAACTCAAGAGAAGTATCAATCTCATCATTATTAATACTTGATTCGGATGATAATTCCGGATATTTAAAGTGCAAGCAATCAAAACCACCTTCTGATTGACCGGTTTCATAATTATAATATGAAGGTGGTAATTCACCGGTCCCACCCTGGTGCCAGGTCGCCTTGATCAAATCCGCCGGCCAGCGGGCGTCGCCCAGTGTTTCCCAGAGTGGATCCAACTCTAGTTTTAAAGCACCCCTCGGGCAATGCCGGACGCAACAAGTATCTGTCTTTAAACAGTCAAATCCAATGCATTTGTCATGCTCGGGTGGTTTCGTCCGCTTGTATCCATCCGGGCGTTGGTGGACCCCGGTTGGACAAACGGCCATACAAGTCCCGCAATTAATGCAATGATGATCGCGGCATACCAGGAATTTTGATAATTTGGTCCTGAAAATTCCCGACACTTTTTTTATTTTCGGTAACATAAATCCCATGTTTAACCCTGTTTTAATTCTTTTTCCATCTCTTCCTGAAAGATCGCCCGGCCGGTCTCGCCGCGCAGACGACGGACTTCGCGGATACCCATGGCGCTTAAGATTTCCAATAATTGATCACGCCAGGCGGCCATAAGATTCAACAAGCGCTGCGCCCCCCAATCAGCCGGTACTCTGGCTAAATTTACCGGACACTTTGTAATTTTACAGCATGAGTTATCTCCTCGGGCGTTCCAAACCTTTTCACAGGAATCCAATCTCGAAACTTTTGT
>DAOWBV010000055.1 GCA_030633885.1 Planctomycetota bacterium | reverse complement strand
ATTATTTCTTTTGTTTTCATGTTAAAGGATTAGGTTTGGAAAGTATTTAAGTTTTACTGAATTAAAAAAAATACTGAAAACCACGGATGGCAATCTCAGTGTTCACGCCCGCATATTAGAAGAAAGCGGTTATTTAAAATCAGAGAAAAAATTTGTTAAGCGGAAGCCGCTAACTCTCTTTCGCGTCACGGCCAGGGGAAAAAAAGAATTCATGAGTTATTTAATTAAATTTAAAGAAATTATAAGGAGGGTCGGATGATGTCAAATGATACGTACTCTTCTGATCCTTCTCCGGCTGAAAACGCTTCTCGACCGGTTGTTGGTCCCGGCTCAGAACCAAAAACGACTGAGCCGACGCCGGCATCAATTGATATTGAACCGTCACCGCCCGCTAGTTTACCGCCACTGAAAAAAAAGACCTGGATTCCGGAAGTACCTCGATTCACTGTTTTGATTGTTATTTTATTAGTACTATTATTTGATTATGTGCTTTATCAGGGGGACGGCCCAACCGGCGGGTTGGGGTTGGCGGCGCTTTTGTTGGCTACGGCCGGCATTCTTTGTTTGATCAAACGCCCGACTTTCTCGCCGGAACAGATCACCTGTATTGGATTACTAATGATTTTTGCTTTGCGAACCGCTTCCCAGGTTACCTTTTTCGCGAAATTCATTTGCTTTGTGTTGATTTTTATTTTTGCTTGTTCCCTGTACAAGTTTTCGCTTCATATTCCTGAATTATTACATTCTTTCGCCCGAACTGTTTTCTGGTTACCTTTAACGTTAATCGGCATTTTTCGTAATCTGTTTCGCTTAAGTTTTAAGTTACCCCATTGGACATTACTGGGTTTTCGCGTCGGGCTGGCCTGGGTAATCCCGGCGGTGGTCGTATTGGTTTTTCTTTTCATTTTCGGGATGGGTAATTTGGTAGTCGGATCCTGGATGGAAAGCGCCTGGCAGTTTATCTGGGAGCAACTTCTTCGCCTGCCTGATTATTTTCCCTCGATCGGGCATGTTTTCTTTTGGATATTTTCATTGACCCTGATCGTCATATTTTTAATACCGCAACCGGTTAAAATTACTTTGCTCACTCCGTTTCTCGGAAAAGCGGAAAAAATGAAACCCGGCTCTTCCCTGCCGCTGGTTGATTTTCAGGCAAAAGTAGCTTTAAATACCTTGATCGCGGTCAACGTTCTTTTCCTTTTGTATAACGGGGTGGACACTTTTTATTTATGGATCCATAAAACATTACCGGCCGGAATAAATTATTCATCATATGCCCGAAGTGGGACTTTCTGGTTGACGGTCGCCTTGGCTTTGACCAGTTTAGTATTGGGAATTATTTTTTTAAGGGGCCTTAATTTTCATAAACGGACGCCGATTTTAAAGGTTTTTTCCTGGATCTGGGTGGCGCAGAATCTGATCCTGGCCATGGGAACTTTTCGTCGACTGCAAATGTACATTGATTATAACGGGTTGACCCGAACCCGGATCGTCGGGGCGTATGGGATTCTGGTCGTGATCGCCGGGCTTTTAATTGTGGCGTTCAAAATGCGCGACGCGAAAAGTTTTCTCTGGATGGTCCGGCGCCATGCGCTGGCGTTTGTCCTGACTCTTTTTGCCCTGGCAATGACCCCGATGGATTTCTTTGTCTTTCGTTACAATACTCGCATTATTCTTTCCGGTAATCCCCGGTCGGCCGTGCAAATGGTTGTCCAACCAATTACGGCTGAAGGGATACCTTCTTTAATTCCTTTGTTAAATTCACCGAATAAAGAAATTCGGGAGGGAGTGGCCGGGATCCTGTTACGCGAAAAACATCGATTGCTTCAGCAGCAACGTCAGGGAAAACGCTGGGTGGACGGAGAGCTTGCCAGTTCCCGCGCCTTACGGATGATTGCCGCGGTGCAACATCGTTTGGATGAAATTATTCCGGACGGCCAATGGCCGGGGCCGGTTGATAAACTTTATAAAAATACCCGTCAATGGTATGACTAATCCAAATAAACAATTGATACCGAAGATCAAAAACTGTTTCATTGGTTTCGATAACTTAAAAAGAGGTGGAAAATGTTGCCCGGCCAACGCATTCGATTATTATTGATTGTTTTCACGGTATTGTTCCTGTTAAGCGGATTAACGGTATTCCCGGTTGAATGGGAAGTTAGTACGGTCATTAAAGTATTCTGGGGTGATGCGGCGCCGGGTGATGGTTTTTTGGCGCCGGTGCATAAAAAACTGCTTGAAATCAGAGATGCTTTGCCGGTAATTAAGACTAAATACCCGTTTATTTTTTATGGGTTTGATTGGCTTGGATTTGCTTTCATTATCATGGCAATTCTTTTTGCCGGTGTGATTCGCGATCCGGTCCGGAACAAATGGGTGATCCAATTTGCATTGATCAGCTGTATTTTAGTGGTGATTTTTGCGGCGATTTTCGCGCCTTTAAGAGGCATGCCCTGGCAGTGGATATTAATTGATTCTTCTTTTGGTATTTTCGGAGTTATTCCCCTGATAATTATTCTAAAAGATATAAAAAAGATAGAGAATAAATAATATTGGCTGGTCGGTTGTGCCGGTTATCCACATCCTTACCACTGAAAACGAATATATTGAACTGCCAGTTATTATAGATAGTTCTGTTGAAATCCTAATCAAAATGTCATTGCGAACGATCCCTTCGGTTTCACTCAGGGTAAACTCCGGGAGCGTGGCAATCTCGGTTTTGTCAGAGAAACGATTGCTCGCCGAAGGACGAACCCGTCCTTTGGTAGGCTTTGTCGCGGAGTTTACACTGAGCATAGCGAACGTGTTCCCTGCCTGATGGCCGGCAGGCACGAAGCGATTCGAATCGAATATCCGCGAAGTGAACTTATCATAATAGGCTCATCTTTCCGTAGTTCGAAAAGCTAAAAAGGGATCGATGCCGCATGGACACTCGGTAAACAGCGGCCATATAAAAATTTCAGGATTTTGAAATTACTTACTTGATATAATAAATTTATCAGGTATACTTATGTATTATGCATAAAAGAATTATAATTTTAGCGATAACAGTTCTACTGGTTATCAGTCTGAATGCGTTTGGATACCCGGGTGGAGGTTCTATCGCCTGGATTAAATATGACGAGGCCATTAAAAAAAGTGATAATAAACTGCCGATATTGATATTTTTTGGTCGCGAAAAAGATCGAGAATCTTTAACTGAAAAACTCAAATTATCTTTTACCAGTAAAGCGGGGGAGATCCTATACGTTAAAGTTGTTTTGTGTCCGGATGACCTGAAAGCAATTAAAAAATTACGAAAGAATGAAAATGTTAATGCATCCGATAATGATAAATTAAGCGAAGAGTTACAAACCGGTGTAAAATATAAAATATCTGCCTTGTCAACGTTATTAGGTTGCGATTGCTATGGCAATGTATTAAAAAAAGCTAACAAAGCAAGCCTGAAGTCATCAGATAAGCTGGAAAAACTGGCTGAAGAATTAAAGGAAAAGCAAAAGAAATTAGATGCGGATTTGAAAAAACGATATGCTAAGGCCGGAAAACTATTTGCTAAAGAAAGCAAAAATCAAAAATTCAGTCAAACGGTTATTAAAAGGCTATTAAAAATAACTAAATATGTTGGCTATGCAGTCTGTCTGAAAGCGAAGTCTAATCTTGATGAGATAAATAAATGCGGCGAAGAAGAGCTCAATAGTATTGTGGAAAAAAAAGATGACGAGGCCGAGCTTGAAACCATTATCAAAGAGTTAAAAAACCTTCAGAAAAAATATAAAGGATTACCGATTCAACTAAAAGCCCAGGAGTTTATTGAACAGGCTGAATCAGAACAGAAAGATTCTGAAGAACAGAAGGATGCTGAAGAAAAGAAGAAAGAGTAAAGCTTGCTTACCGGACGCGGAGGCGGGCTTCGAAGACGTTCAGCGAGAAATTCTTGCCCGGGCACTCGGTCCGGCCCGGGTCCGCGTCTTTGTGGCCGATCACGTTCCCGTTGGGAATATCATACCGGCGCTGGAGATCCCTGACTAATTGAGATAAAGCGATCATTTGTTTTTCGGTCGCCTTGTCTTTATCCAGATTGCCGACCAGACAGATGCCGATCGATTGGCTGTTCATGTTGGCGTTATGACAATGCGTCCCGGGCTGTTGTCGATGCCATTTTTCGCCGTATTCTATTTCCCCGTTCTTGGAATAAGTCCCGTTGCCGATCACGAAATGATAAGCCAGCCCGTCCAGCCCCATTTTTTTCTTATGATACTCCCGGAATACTTTTGCGTTCCCCTGCCGGGTAGCGCTGTGGTGGATGACAATGTATTTCCAGGGTGAGTCTTCCTGATCGTAACGGCGATAACGGGTATCCGCTTTCTTTTTTTCTTTTCTTTCAAAAGGTGATAATCGCTCGACGGTCTTATTCAGTTTATTCTTTTTGTCTACGGTCATATTCTGGACCGAATTGGCCAGACCGATATCGGTCGAAAAAAGATAAACCGCGATCACTAAAGCGAAAATAGCCGCTGTGCCGAGAATGAAGTCAACAAACCGCATAGAGATACCCTTAAAATCAGACCGCCTCCGACCATGTCTATCGGCAGGCCGGCAGTCTGTTTTATTATCGGCAGGATGAAATGATTGGTTAAGCGGAATTTTTTTCAGTTCAATTAACCCCGCCCTTGCCGGTTAAGCAAAAAATTCTTGATAGCAAGGGTGGGCAAGTATTGACAAGCCAAATCCACAAAATATAATATGATGCTGGTGGAACGAGGATATCCAAGGCGGTATCTCCACATCACTCCGAAGCCGTGAGGCAAAGGATACTATAACTACGCTATCCTTCGCTGTTCCGCAGCTACGGAGTAGCGTAGGACAGGAGTCGCGACGGATAGTGGAGCGGTGAAGGCGGGATTTATATAGCAGATCCAGGAGGGTTCTTGACTTCGAAGGATTTCGCGATACTCCGTCTCTCCACTCTTGAATGGTGAGACGGCGGGGAGCTTCATTTTAATAAAACCAACTGTTTCTTCTACTTTAACCCTAACTCGGTTAAAATCTCCTGGCATTTTCGGGCCACCGAGGTATCCGGATATTGTTGTATTAATTGCCGGCACCCGGAAAATAGTTTTGGTCCGATCTTACTATTATTGTTTTGGCAATTTTTGCAATTTTTTGTATCTAATAAAGGGTTGTGTGATTTGCAGGGAGTGAGTTGTATGTACATTTTTTCAATTTTAAGCCATTCCTTGTCTGCTTTAAGCATATTCTGAAACGACGCGCTTTTTTTTATTCTGTCGATCATTTTTTTCGCGTCAGAGCCGATTTTATCTCCCGCGAATTGTTTGGCCAATAATTGATAAAGTTCGTAAGCCCGGGTCGGGTCTTTTGATTTAAGGGCGGACGCTTCAGCTTTCGTATTCTGGACATAGCGGTTGAGTTTTTTCAGCAACTTTTTCGCGTGGGCTTTTTCTTCCGCCGAGCCGCTCTTTGTTTTTTTGGTAAGCTGTGTTTTGATTTTACTCAGGTTTTTTATCTGTTTGGTATAAAGAGTATCCATCCACCTGACAGCGTCTTCCATTAATTTCTGAGGTGGTGAGCTATGTCCGCCCGGAAACAGCTTTATTTCTATCGGTATTCCGGCCTTTTTAAAGAAATGCCTTCCCTGATAGAATATATCCCGTGCTCCGTCACGATCGCCCGATAGCAGATAGTGAGCAATATTTTTAAGCTTATTGACGGGCATAGCCATTGTCAGCTTTAATCCGAAACCGCGTTGTCCGGTACTTGATTCTGTTATGCCCTCTGCCAGCTTGATAAGTCCGCTAAAATTATCCGGATATTTTGTGGCCATAAAGGAAGCTTCCCATGACCCGGCTGAAAATCCTGTGGCATAAGCCCGCTTGGAATGTATTTTAAATCGCTGGTGGGTATCTTTCCAGATGAAACTAATTCCCCCGCCCGGGGCGCTGTTTCTCGAACTGACATTAACGCCGATAATAATCCAGCCGACTTCCTCGCAAACTTTCTGGTAGACTTGAACTAAAGATTTTCCGTTCCCCGTCGGGCTGAAGCAATATAAGACAGGCAAAGGTTCTTTTCCGTTATACAGAGACGGAAGATAGCAATAATACGTCTCGCTTGGATTCTTTTGGCATTTTATAAGCGATATATTTTTCCCGGGAATATTTTCCGCATACACAAAAAGAAACATAGAAGCATAAATAATGATAATCAAAGAAAAGATAACTTTTTTCATGTTTTATTCCGCTCCTGTTTTAATGACCAATAATATTTTACGATCGCGACCCAAAGAGCCAATGCTTTTTTTAATTGAAATTCGTCAAGCCCCATTTTTTAAAGGCAGCTTATTTCTTTGGCCTATTGCGATACATCAGGTTCAGTTTCGCGTCGAGCAGAAAATTAACCAGAAGTTGATACATTGAACGATTAGCATCCACGTTTGAATTACCATCATTTTTCTGATTATAATGGCTGGCCACGTGAAGAATAACGCCTTTTTTCGAACGTTTTTTTACGTAATCCGAAGACCCTTTGGCATAACCGGTAAAAGACGGGTTAAACCCTTTTTTGCTGCCGTATCTCCAGGTAACGGCGATAATATCCGAGCCATAATCTTTTTGCATGGACTTCGGTCCGGTCACAAGAACAGTAAAACCTTTGGTTTTTCTAAGATTGAATACCCGGCATCCCTTGCGAAACCGCCAGGAAACATTTTTTCCTTCGGGAAAAACACCACGCAAGAAAATATGATTTTTATTTTTTTCATCAGGGTTAACCGTAATATTCTGGTCAGGTGGCTGAGCGATACCACCCCTTTTAAGGGAGTTCGGAACAACTTTCAGAAGAAAAAAGTCAAGCGCCCAGTCTGTGGTAAAGACATAACCGCCTTTAGAAAGGAATTTTTTTATGTTTTTTACGGCCTGGGATGACAGGCTGACTTCAGTACAATTAACAACCAGCGCGGCCACTGTTTTTAAATCGCGAGTTTCCAGATCCTTATGGTTGACTTTAGTAAAAGGTATCTTTAACGCGCGCAAGACGTCCTGAACCTTATCGCGGATAAAGAAGCCCGGGTTAGGCGGTGTGGCCGCATCGACGAGAAGAACATCATCGGCTTGCAGGCGGGCGATTGTGGTTAAATCGATTTTACGGGCTTGGGTCATTCCGTCATAGACTTTTTGCGCGTAATCGTTGCCGCCTTTAATTTTGGGCGCGGGTGTATCCTTATCTTCTTTCTCCTGGGCATAACAATACGAGCCCGGCCACCCATCAAAAAAAGTATCGGAACAAACCCATGTCAAGCCGGCAAGAAGCAATATCAGAAGGAGCATCAAATTGAGTTTGTTATTCATAACCACAACCTTTTTTTGTTTAGATGTTTACCGGACTGTTCTATTTTCGTTTACCCGGCAGATAAGAAGCAAAGAGACATCAGGATCAAACTTCTTCGACAGACTTGTGTTGAGTCCCTCGGTTACTCTCGGGGTAAACTTTGTCGAAGTACTCAGGACAGGCTTGAAAAAGGAATTAAAGATTTTTTGAACATCACTCCTCAATCTCCCCTGTCATTTTATTCGATCTTCAATAAAAATTATATCGAAAAAAGGACGAAATGTCAATTATTTTGGGAGGTAAAGAGGATACTTAATTGAGCCCTAGTGCTCTGTGACACTTAACTTTGTAGGTCGGGCACCGTTTACGGTGCCTTGGCACCCTTAAGGGTGCCCCACCAAGAATTTCTAAATACAATTTTAGTTGTCACAATGCACTAGGGGTTTTTTTTGTTTTTCCCGAGGGGTCATCCCGTAAAGGGACGTTGTCCCCATCACGTAAAACCGTGTGGTCACGGTTACGTGACTTTACACGGCGGGACTTTACGTCCTGAGCGATCCCGCCTGAGGCCTGTCTGCCGCCCGCCTGCTTGTCGGGCAGGTGCCGGGCACAGCACAGGCAGGCGGACTGCGGGGAGCTTCATTTCCAGGGCTTTAAAAAAAATTAAAACAGCTTTCGGGCGCCGGGATAGAATAGTCGTCGCAGTAATTGACGGGTTAATGACAGAGGCAAGCCGACCGCGTTGTCCACCCGGCCCCGGACTATCTTGAGATAACGATCCCCTTTTTCCTGGATGGCGTAACCGCCGGCCTTATCCCGGTGCCGGCGGCGGCCGGCCAGTTGCCTGATTTTTTGATCAGAGATTTTTTTCATTCGGATAATCGTCGCTTCCACCCCACTGACCAGACGGCCGGACTCGTTATCCAACACACAGACCCCGGTGATGACGGCCTGCCGGGTACCGGACAGTTTTTTTAATATTCGGAAAGCGTCTTTTTGGTTTTTGGGTTTAGTGATAACTTTTCGGCGCGCCCAAACGATGGTATCGGCCGCGATAATGATCGCTTTTCGGTACTTACCCCGGGTTAAGGCTTTGGTTTGGCTGACCTGCCCGGCTTTTAACCGGGCCAGGGTTTGGACCAATCGGGACGGTGGTCTCACCGATCGAATAATCTTTTCTTCATCGAGCAGGGGTTTGATTATTTTGAAATGGGGAACGATCTTTTTCAGAAGTTCCTTCCGGCGTTGGGAAGCGGAAGCCAGGACGATTTTTCTATTTTTTAAAAAATCCATTTTTAATAATTACGCTGACGCGATTTTCGATTAGCTTGCCGGCATTTTTTATGGATTGTTGACGGCTCATGCCTTTCGGTGAAATACTGAAACAAGCGTCGATGCCGGCGGATGACAAACGGCGGTATCCGGGTCCCAGTTTTCCGCCCAGGGCAATGACCGGAATTTTTTTGTTATATTTTTTGACGGCCCGGGCTAAGCTGGCCGGCGCCTTGCCGGCAAGAGTTGTTTGGTCCAGTGTGCCTTCGCCGGTAATGACCAGGTCCGTATTTTCGAGTTTCTTTGGCAGATCGATTATTTCCAGGAAAAGGTCCGCCCCCGAGACTAGTCTGGCTTTTAAAAAAGCCGCTAATCCGGCTCCGCAACCGCCGGCCGCCCCGCCGCCTTTAAGGTAAGCGACACCCACGCCTAAATCTTTTTTAATTATTCGGCCCAAGTGGGCCAGGTTGCGTTCCAGTATTTTGACGGCTTGAGCGTCAGCCCCTTTCTGGGAGGCGAAGGTCCGGGCCGCGCCCCGCGGACCAATTAACGGATTGGTCACATCGCAGGCGGCAATGATCTTGATCTTTCGGCAACGCCGATCCAAACCGCTGGCATCAATATGTTTTATTTTATTTAAGGAGCCGCCGGTTGGCTTGACCGGTTTTCCCCGAGCATCAAGAAATTTTATGCCCAGCGCCTGTGCCAGGCCGGTTGCTCCGTCCACCGTGGCGCTCCCGCCCAAGCCGATAATTATTTGCCGGGCTTTTTTGTCCAGCGCGGCTTTGATCAATTCGCCGACCCCGGTGGTCCGGGTCCGGAGCGGATCGCGTTGAGTCGGCGGAAGTAATTTCAATCCGGCCGCTTCGGCCATTTCAATAATGACTGTTCGGCGGGCGGAAAATCTGACCGCGCAATTCTGACCGAGTAACCCCCAACGGGCGGAAACTTTTTTCCGGCCGCGGGGTCCGGAAACTTTTTTCCGGAAGATCCGGCCGCGGGTTGATTGAAGCAGTAAAGGTAAAGTACCATCACCGCCGTCGGCGATCGGAACGGAAACTATTTGGGCGTGGGGAATGATCTGACGAATGCCGTGGGCCACTGCCCGGACGACTTCTTCCGCGGTCAGGCATTCTTTGAAAGCGTTTGGCGCGATGACAATTTTCATGATCGATCTTAGTGTTCGGCGGGCTTCTTTTAGCGGAAAGGGTGAATCGAAATATTTATTCTGAAAAGGATCCTTCGGCTCAGCCCGTTTTAAAAACAGGGTTTCGGATTTCGACCGAGTTCAGTCGAGGTCCTCAGGATGATTAGCCGAAAAAATTTTCGACTAATCATTTATTTTTTTTACCCACCAGCGTTGCCAGTCTTCGCAGATTTTTCGGCGTTTATCTAAAAAAGGGATACCGATATTTAACGCGTCCGGTCTTTTGGTGATCTTTTTCAGGGCTTTTTCCGCGGTCAGGGCCAGTTCTTCATTCTCATGACCAATAGTAATGATCAGGACCGGGATGACCTTGTCTTCCCCGATCCCCTTTAGATTTTCCACGCTGGCTTTAAAGTCGCTCCGATTTTGTTCTTTCATTTCTTCCAGTAAGGATAACACTTCCTCTTTGATAGTATCATTAACCTGAAAGCCTCTAACCGTTCTTTGTGGTCCGGGTGTTTTCGGCCCCGGCTGACCGGGCGCAGGGCCGGTATCGTTTACTTCTTCTATCGTCCGGTCATGAAATTTAAATTCAGCTCCTCCTTTCGCGGCATTCAACCACCAGATCTTCCATCTTCTTTGCTGATCAAGTAAGGTCGGTGGTTTTTTTTGCCCGACGGGTGGTTTCCCAAACCCAAGTTTCGTGGCCCATTCAACTAAGTCTTTAGCGCCGGCCGCCGTATCTTTGTCGGGATCAGAAAAGCATTCAATAATAGCCGGGATTGCTTTTGGACCGATCGAGGAAACCAATTTTACCTGAATTTTCCTTTTGATCTCGTATTTTTTAGCCAGGTGATGTTCCTTTAACATGCCGGCAATTTGTTTTTTTAATCCCGCGTCAGCCGCTTTCCACTGATCAACGTCTTTGATTTTGGGTTTATCCGGTTTTTTCGGACCGGGTTTATCCGGCTCGGGTTTGTCCGGTTGTTCCGTATGTTTTTCGCCATTACCGTTATCATCTTCATCGTAATCTTCATCACGGGAACCGCTATCTTTAAAAACGACAAAGAAGAGAATGACCGCGATCACGATGACCCCGCCGGCGATTCCGAGGATCAACGGCAGTTTGTTTTTTTTCTTTTCGGTCAGGACAATGTTATCGTCTCCCTCGATCTGGGTTCCCTTATCTTTAAGTGCTTTACGTTTGAGCTCGGCT
>DAOWBV010000011.1 GCA_030633885.1 Planctomycetota bacterium | reverse complement strand
AACCGCATGGCTTTAAAAACATTGGCGATGATAATATTCACCCAGAACTGGGTTTTCTTGACAGCTTTTCTTTCCTGCCTCAGGCCGTATTCGTTCTGGGCGAACAGGGCTTCCATTGTTCTATCCAACGACTCCCGGATTTCTTTCAGGAGATGGGCCATGTGTTTGAAAGTTTCCGTAATGGCTTTCGGCGCGTCCTGGATTTTTTTAAGATTGAAAACATGGCGATCTTCATTTCTTTTAACTCGCTCTTTATGCTTATGATGTGTCCGCCAGACGATAAAGCCGACCAGCAGTGGTAGACCAAAGATAGCGTAAGCCTGGGCATAGAAAATGAGTACCGCCAATAAACATGAGACGGTAAAGGCCATAAAAGCGGTGAAGAACCAGCCGCCGATCACGGCCAGCACGCCGCTGACCCGATAGACCGCGCTTTCCCGTCCCCAGGCCTGATCGGCAAAAGAAGTCCCCATGGCGACCATGAAAGTTATATAGGTAGTGGAAAGCGGGAGTTTGTAAGAGGTGGCGTAAGAGATGATCGCGCTGGCGACCATCAGGTTGACTGAAGCGCGGATCAGATCAAAAGATGGTCGGTTCTCTTTATCGACCGTCGCCTGATAGTTAGAAGTATCAAGTCGTCGGGTGACGATTTTTTGGATTGGCATAGGGACCAGACGCTTAACATTAGTAAAAAATCCAATGACCATGCGGACGATAATGCGTGCCAGGAAAAAAGATTCAAAACGTTCGGTCCCTTCTTCCTGTTGGGCAAGCGTGATCTCAGTTTCTGAAACAGTCCGGGCTTTACGGGAAAACCAGAGGGTGATGACCATGATCAAACCGGCGATTAAGAGTAAATATGTTTCCGCCCGTACTTTTCCGCTTAAAGCTTCCATGGTGACGCTGAGGGGGCTATTCGTGCCCATGGCCGCTTCATAAGAGTGCAAGCCAGCCATCGGTACTCCGATAAAGTTGACCAGATCATTAGCCGCGAAAGACATAGCGATAGCAAAAGTGCCAATGAGGACGATCGGTTTCAGGATATTTATTTTACAGAAGATAAGTATTTGCATGATAATAGCTGAGGCGGCAAAGATATAGACCAAAAGGGTGAAGGCGTGTGAGTTGATCCACTTGGCGTTTTCCGGGGTGATAAAAGAAGCTCCCTTGGCGCCTTTGACCAGGATAAAATAAGTGATCGAGGCCAAGGCGATTCCGCCCCAGAGAGCGCCGTAACGCTTGAGGCGTTTAACATAGTCAAAGGTAAAGAGAAGTCGACTTAAGAATTGGATGATACCGCCGAAAATAAAAGCGACTATCACCGAAAGCAGGATCCCGAAGATGATGAGCATCGCTTTGGCTGTGTTGATGTATTGACCAAGAATCAACAAATTGTCACCGGACTGAATAATCTTGAGAATCGAAACCGCCACGGCCGCGCCCAAAAGCTCAAAGACGATCGAAACTGTAGTTGAAGTCGGCAGGCCAAAGGTATTGAAGAGGTCGAGCAGAATGACATCGGTAAACATGACGGCCAGGAAGATAGTCATTAGTTGGGGCATGGTAAAAAAACCGGGGTGAAAGATACCCTTGCGGGCCACTTCCATCATGCCGCTGGAAAAAGTCACGCCGGCCAGGATACCCAAACTGGCGATGATCATGATGATGTGACGGGGGGCAACCCGGGAACCGATCGAGGAATTCAGGAAATTGACGGCGTCATTACTGATACCGACTATCAAGTCAAAAATAGCGAATATTACTAAAATGATGACGGCAATAAAAAATAGCTCTGTGCCCATGAATCCTCAAGTTATATTTTAGTTACCCGAAATTTCCAGTAACCATATTAAGGGCGCTTTTTTCGATAAAAGAAAAATGGAGTGTATTCTACTTTTAAACGTGGGGTTGTCAAGGAAAATCAAATTTCAAGTGTTTAGAATAATTTGTTTTAAGAGTTGACCCCGTTAGAGGCATTTGATATTATTACGAATAGATTACAAGCAATAGCAAGTTATTCTTACTAAACGTTATGATGCTTACAATACGACGGTCGCCTCAGGCGACCTGTCTCTAACGGGGTTGACCTTCTTCCTTACATTTATTATAATTAAGTCATGTTTAAAAACAGATATTTAGTAGCGACGATCTGGTTTTTTTTAACAGGTTATTTTTTGTTTTTGGTTAACGTCCAAAAACCGATTGATCTGTCGGGCAGGTCGTCAGCCGGGTTTCCTGACGTTTTTGGGGCTGAGGAAAGACCGGGTCCGCTACCCCCGTCGAAAAAAGTCAGACGAGCCATTGATCTGGCCATCGGTCAATGGGTCAAATATGAGGTAAAACGTTATCAGAAAGATAAACCGGCTTCGGATCCGGCGGCTGTTTCCGAAGGGGAACTGAAGATCAGTATTGTTGATCGTGTTACTCTTTATGAGGAGGAGCTTTACTGGGTCGAGGTGTTGTTGAACGAAGGTAAAGAACAGCAGCGGGTGATCAAGTTTTTGATCAACAAAGAGGGGGTGCCGCAGGCGGAAAAATTGATCCTGAAATACGGCAACCTTCAGGCCGTGGAGATCAACCTGCGCCTCTGGGCGGTTAAGACCCGCGTCCAGCGCGAGCTCCTTCTCGAAGAAATGATCCATAATCTTAACGTCATTCCTTTTACCCGTGTCCTTAATCCGGCTGATAAAATTGGCGAAGGCAGTATTGCCGTTAACCTGGCCGGGAAAGAAACGGTTTTTGATTGTACTAAAGTCTCGATCGAAGAACCGAAATATAACATCAGCGGTTCGGTCTGGTATTCCGACAAAGTCCCCCTGGCCGGGTTGGTCAAATTTTTCTTCATTGAAGATAAGTATCGGACCATGATTCTCCTGACCGGTTATGACTTGCTGACGGGCCGTTCCATCATCAAGGAAAAACCGCGTTTGTTGAATTTCCGGGAAAAATAAATTTCTATGAGATTTACCGCCATATTATTTTTCTTTCTGTTCGCTTCCGCCGTTAATATCTGGGCGGAGACGATCGAAATTACCTATCGCTGGCAGGAACCGGTCAGCGGGGTAGATCAAGTCGTTTACCAGCGTCTGGAAAAAACGGCCGGTCAGCAATGGGCGGATTATTATTACGCCATGTACGCCCGTTGTAAAGAAGATATTTCCCTGAGCCGTTCACCCCGGATCATTAACCAGCAATGGATTCCGGAAGAAATATTGCTGGATAAAAAAAAGATCAGTTATCAGGCTTACCTCAAACTTATCGAGCAAAGTCCGCCAGGCAAATATGAGATAATTTATTATCAAAAGACACCGCGCGGTTTGTTGAAACTGGGTGAACAACCGGCCGGGGCGCAGCCATTTAAGCCGGGAGTGGATTTTGTCCGGACCGTGGGTTCCAAGATTGGCAAAAAAAGCCCCAAGACTCTTCTCTATGCCGCGGGAATCTTACTACCGGCCGCTTTTTTAATTAATCGAGCGCAGGAAGAATCAGAAGTGCCTAACGTGGCGCCAACCGCTTCTTTTATCCTGGCTTCTCAGACCGGGACGTTGAGTACTGATTTTTATTTTGATGCTTCTTCGTCTAATGATATTCATGAAGGTCGTTCCTTGCTTAAGGTGCGTTGGGATTGGGAGAGTGATGGAGTTTGGGATACCGCTTTTTCTTCAACCAAAACGGCTACTCATCAATACACCACGATCGGGGCCAAAACAGTATCAATGGAGGTTAAAGATTCTACCGGACTTCTGGACTCGACTACTCGGACGTTGACCGTGATCGCGAACGGTTCTCCGTTAGGGGCCGGCACCCATCCCATGTTTCGTTATAACCAGAAGCATGTGGCCTTGAGCCCGCTGGCCGGGTCCGTGACCAATACCATGAAATGGAATTATCTTACCGGCGGACAGGTTCAATCATCACCCGCCGTGAGCGCAAATGATAAAATTCTGTTTGGTTCGTATGACGGCAAACTTTATTCGCTTAATGCGGACCTAACGTTTAACTGGTCTTATCTGGTTAACGGGGCGGTGTATTCTTCGCCCGCCATTGCCGTGGACGGAACGATTTACGTGGGCGGGTTGAGTGGTCTCTACGCGCTCAACGCTAACGGGACATTAAAATGGTTTTATAATACCGGCACCTGGATGAAATCTTCACCCGTGATCGAGAGCGATGGCACAATTTATATTGGTGGTACTGACGGGGTCTTGTATGCCATTAATCCTAACGGTTCTTTGAAATGGACTTATACTACTGGTGACTGGATCGAATCTTCACCCGCCCTGGCGGACGACGGGACGATCTACGTGGGTTCTATGGATAATAAACTCTACGCCCTGAATCCGAGCAGTACGCTCAAATGGTCTTTTACTACCGGCGGCTCAATTGTTTCTTCGCCGGCGATCGCGGCCAATGGAACGATTTACGTTGGTTCCTATGATAATAAACTTTATGCCCTTAATTCTGATGGTAGTCAGAAATGGGTCTTGACAACCGCTGGTCCGATTTCTTCTTCGCCGGCCATCGCGGCCGATGGCCGGATAATTATCGGGTCCGATGACGGCAATGTTTATTCGGTCAACACTAACGGAACTCAATACTGGAGTTACCCGACTGGCGATAAAGTGCGTTCTTCCGCCGCCATTGACAGTACCGGGACGATTTTTATCGGGTCCGATGACGGTAAACTGTATTCTTTGACCGCCGCCGGCGGTTTGAACTGGACCTATGACACGGTCAGTCCGGTGAAATCTTCACCCGCGATTGCTCACGTGGCCGGGGTAATCACCAATACCGTACTGATCGGTTCCAATACCAACCGTCTTTACGCCATTAGTGAGGATCCGGCTCTTTTGCGGATCACTAAAAAAGCGAATAAGGAACAGGTTTCCGTCGGTGATATTATTACCTACCAGATTACGGTAGCTAATAATGGGACCGACCCTTCGAACCAGACTTTGATCAATGATATTATCCCCAATGGTTTTAAATACGTCAGCGGTTCCACCCGGCTTTCGATTCAGAGCGCGGCCGTAGCCATACAGGCTAATCCGACGGGGGACAGCACGTTAACTTTTAATATTGGTACCCTGGCTGTCGGGCAGACAAAGATCCTGTCCTATCAATTAGTCGTTGGCAGTGGTGTTACTTTCGGTTCTTACGAGAACCGGGCCGTCTGTCGCTATTTTGATGTTCAGTGGAAAACATCCAATACCACTCGCGAGACCGTTGAAGTAATTCCCGACCCCTTGTTTGATCTCGGGACAATTATCGGGAAGGTATTTGAGGATAAGAACCAGAACGGACGCCAGGACCGGGGTGAAAAAGGAGTGGCCGACGCTAAAATTATTATGGAAAACGGTACGATGGTCAAGACCGATAATCAGGGGCGTTACCATATTCCGGGCGTGACACCGGGCACGCATCTTTTAAAGTTACAAGCGACCACGAAAAACTCAAAAATTGTCAGGATTACCGAAGGTTTACTGGCCAAGGTGAATTTTGGCGTTTCCAAAACGCACGACGCAAAACCCAAGACGCAAGACGCCCAATTAACCCTGGTCGCTTTAGGCGATGGGGAACTTGGTCATTCCCGGGTGAGCGAAGACCGGGTCGGCAGTTTGGATCAGATGGCGGATAATGATAAGCGTTTTGAGGACGGTTGGTACCATAAGGGCCGGGCCGCTTATTATCTTAAAGCTAGGATGCCGACAACCAGCGGCAGTAAATATATTGTCACTTCATCTTTTGATACCGATCGGGGGCGGCATAATACTTCCGGCCAATCGCTTTTTCGCTACATTGATCCGGATAAGTATTATCTGACTTACGGTGACCAATCAAAAATAAATTATAAAGCCACTGATACCCAGGGCCTGCTTTATTTGCTGGCCGAATACAAACCAGAAGAATTTGGTCAGCCCGAAGCGAGTTTTTTGTGGGGTAATTATCATACCAGTTTAAACAAGTTAGATCTGGCCAATTATCAGCGGACACTTTATGGCGCTCAATTACGTTATCAAGCCGTTCCGGTGGCCGGTCATCGTTCGTCGATGGTGGGTCGACAGCCGGAAGTAACATTGTTTACCGCCCAGGCCAAACAGCGGGCCGCCCATAACGAATTCCGCGGGACCGGCGGTTCTTTCTACTATCTAAAACATAAAGACGTGATCGATGGAAGTGAAAAAATCAAATTCGAAGTACGCGATAAAATAACTAACCGGCCGCTGAAAACTATTGCTCAGTCGCGCGGTCGCGATTACGAAATAGATTATTCCAACGGGCGGATAATTTTTAAACGGCCGGTTTCATCCGTGGACGTATTCCTGAAAGCGCCGGGAGAAAAGATTGTCCAGCAATTACTGACGTCTACGGATATTCTGGACGGCCATCAGGTTTACGTAGTAGTGGATTATGAATATGAACCGGATCGCCGCCACCTGAATCAGGGTAACTGGGGTGGTCACGCCAGCCAGGATTTTGGCCGGTTACTGAACATTTCACCTGTCCGGGTGGGCGTGACTTACGTGACTGAAGAGGATGCGGATAAGGATTATGAGTTAAAAGGGATCGATTCAACCGTTCAGATCGTTAAGGGTACGCAACTTTATTTTGAATACGCCGAATCCACTTCGACCGGCGTGCCGCAATATCTTTCTCATGACGGCGGTCTGAATTTCAATAATATTACTTCGGGTCTTAATCCGGCCGGTTCGGCCTGGAGCGTTAAAACGGACAGTCAGTTGACCCCAAAGATCAAGATCGGGTCTTATTATAAAAAATTAGACCCGGAGTTTATCAGCGCGAATACTGTTACGGAGCAAGGTACGGAAAAGTACGGTGGTGACGTTTCTTATCAAGTGAGCGAAAAAATAACAGCTTTCGCGTCCCAGGATATCCAGGAACTGGATCCGGCCGCGAATCTGGCCTCCCGTCATTATCTGGGTGGGCACCGGACCCGGACTTCGATCATGCAGGGGCGATACCTGGAAGACCGCTGGAGCTTGACCACTGAATATCGTTATCAGCAGGTGCGTGAGCGACTGGCCGGAGTTAACAGCGCCACGAATTTTAATACCAACGTGGCCGCCGCCCGGTTTGATTATAAACTGGCCGGGTCCGTCCGGACTTTTCTTCAGCAACAAGCGACCCTGACGGGTGAGACTAACCACCAGACTACTACCGGTCTGTCAATCGGCTTGCTGGATATCGGCGCGGCCTGGTTCCAGAGTACCTTCGGCACAAAAGGTAACTCCGGACTGGTCGGGGTCGAAAGTAATTTCGGCCGGAGCATTTTTAATATTTTCAGTAATTATCAGGTGGATAACCGGCGGGTCGGGGGCCGGTCTTCCGTTTTTACTGTCGGCAGCGCGGTCAAGCCCGATCCTTCCCTGCGCCTTTACAGCCAACAGGAGTTCCGGACCACGCCAACAGATAATTCCGAAGGGACGGTTCTCGGACTCGATAAAAAAATATTGGAACGCTGGCAGGTCGGGACCAGCTTTGAAAAAGGGCGGGTGTATAATTTTAATAACAATAAAACCAACCGTTATGTTGGGTCCGGATACGTTACTTATCACAATAAAAACAAATTACGCGTCTCTTCAAAACTGGAAGTCCGGTTTGACGAAGGGAAGCCGGCGGACAAAGATCAGTATTTGATTTATAATTCAGCCAAATATTATTTGAATCAGGATATTACTTTGATGGGCCGCGTTAACTGGGGAAGATCGACCAATGAAGCGCTGGAAAAAACCGAAGGCATGTTCGGGGAATACGGGTTGAGCGTCGGTTATCGACCGGTTGATTTTGACCGCTTGAACCTGCTCGCTAAATACACTTATCTGGCGGATATTAATCCGGTCGGGCAGGGTTCGGATTCTTTGGCCGACCATACCTTTATTTCAAAACAACGTTTTAAGATCTACGCTTTAGAGGCGGCCTATGATCTGACCGACCATTTTCAGCTGGTTGAGAAATACGCCTTTAAGAACGGACAGGAGAAGGTCGGAGACCGTGATTATACGGACAGCGACACGGATCTCTGGATCAACCGGGTAAATTATCATTTGTCCGGGACGAAGGAATTATTGAAAAAAGTTGCCTGGTGGCAACGGATCGATCTGGGGGTGGAATACCGGATCCTCAAGCAAAAAGTCGCGGACGACCAGAAAGAGGGCTGGTTAGCCGAGACTTTATATAAACTGAATCAATATATGCGAATCGGGGTGGGCTATAATTTCACTGATTTCACTGATGATCTCAGGAACAATAACGACTATTCCGCCCGCGGCCCGTTTATCCGCTTAGTAGCGACAGTAGTGTATTAGATCTAATATACCTCGCTTCGTTGACAAGCCCCGCTCTTTCTCCCGCCCTTTTTGCAAAAAGAGCGGGAGAAAGAGCGGGGCAAGCAGGGTAAACCCTTCGACTTACGGAGTTTATCCCGAGCATTGTCGAGGGGTTCGCTCAGGGTAAACCATCCAAAGGTAAAAATAAGTGTAAATAAAACTTAACGATTTGCTGTCCGCCCGTTAATTCCCATTATTTTCGTGTCTTTTAGTCACTTTTTCTTGACAAATGCACGGGTGTGGTATAATTTTATCCCTTTTAAATATAATTAGTTGTGGCTATTCTATTGTATTTGCTTAGATCTTCTGGTCCTGGCACATAAGTTGCCTCTTATTTTAATAAGGCAATTTGTATTTTTGCGATAAGTCAAGGGGCCAAGTAAATATAAGATTAAAGAGTCAAGGCAGAAAAAACATGTTACCGATTAAAACACTTCAAAAAGAGCATAAAGTTATCACCAAGGTCTTAAACGCTTTGGAGCGTTTGGTCAGCCGGATTAAACTTTACCAGCGGATTGATGTGGAGATCTTGGGGAAGTCAATTGAATTTGTTAAGTATTTTACCGACCGTTGTCATTACAGTAAAGAAGAAGAAGTCCTCTTTCATGAGATGCAGGAACGGGGTGTTTCTTACGATTACGGTCCTTTAGGCGTGCTGGTTCATGAACATGAAGCCGGGCGGGCTTATATCCGGCAATTGGAAGAAGGCATTAAACGCTGGCAGGAAGGGGAAAAAGAAGCATTAGAAGACATTATCAATAGCTTGGCTAACTATGTTGTTTTGTCTAAACAACACATCGAAAAGGAAAACACGGTTCTTTATCCGATGGCCGAGAAAATGTTTAATAAGAAAGAGAGCAAGAAATTGTCCGCTGCCTTTGCCCGTTTCGAAACCCAGAAAGCAGGTAAAAATGTCTGTTGCCAATATCATTATTTGGCGGATGATATTGACAGGAGCATTTTGAACTAATAAACCCCGGGCGCGTCTTATTTTTTTACGTTTGTTTTCCTATAAACCTTGACATTCCCTTTTAAAAAATAATATAATTATCGCATGTATGAATTAGTGGTTAAAACCAATTTTGCCGCGGCCCACAATTTGCGCCAGTACCGGGGTCAGTGCGAACGCTTGCACGGACACAACTGGGCGGTTGATGTTTACCTGCAATCCGCGCCGGCGGATTCCCGGCAACGGTTAAATAAGCTGGGGATGGTAATTGATTTTAAAGACGCGAAGAAATATATTAACCAGGTATTGAAAAAATTTGATCACCGGCATTTGAATACCCTGAAAGAATTCGCGCCGAACCGGGGCGGGCCTCGATCCAATCGGGGTGGGTTGAATCCGACGACTGAGAACCTGGCTCGCGTATTGCACGGACAGATCCAGAAGAAATTAAAAGGCAAAAAGATAATAGTGACCAAGGTTTGTGTTTGGGAATCGCCGGCCTGCGGTGTCTGTTACCAGGAATGACCGAGAGGAATAATGATGCTTTGCCAAAATTGTCAGAAAAAAAACGCGACGGTCCATTTGACCGAGATCAGCAACCAGAATGTTCAGAAGGAGATCCATCTTTGTGACGATTGCGCTCACAAGCAGGGGTTGCCTTATAAAGCGCAATTTTCAATCGCGGAAATTCTGAGTGGTTTAATTGAACCGCTGATGGGTAAAGCCATCGGTGAGATGGCCAACTTGAAGTGCCAGAACTGCGGGATATCGTACGTTGATTTTAAACGGCAGGCCCGTTTCGGTTGCGCTGATGATTATGAGGTTTTCAAAGAAGGGATTGTTCCTTTACTGGAAAGGATCCATGGCGCGACCCAGCACCACGGAAAAATACCTTCTCAGGTGAATCAGGAACTGTTACATGAGAGAAAATTAAAAGACCTGCAACGGGAATTAAATCAATTGATTCGGACCGAAGAATTTGAAAAAGCCGCGGAAGTACGCGATAAAATAAAAAAACTTAAGGATAAAGCGACCAAGCCGAATAATTCAAAGCGCAAAAAATGAAATGAATATGGATAAATTGACAAATCAAGTCAGCGACTGGTTAAAAGGCAGCGGGCCGGACGCTGATATTATTATCAGTACTCGTTTGCGACTGGCCCGGAATATTCGCGGATTTGTTTTCCTCAGTTACGCTCTGGCCAAACAGCGGATCGAGATCGAATCCTTTGTCCATGAAAAATTAAAAAAGGTTCCGTTTCATGACAAATTAATCTATATCCAAATGAAAGATCTTTCTTTAATCGATCGGCAGTTTTTAGTCGAACGTCATTTGATCAGTCAGGATCACGCGAAGGCCAGCAGTTACCGGGCCGTGGCCGTTGAGAGGAAAGAGACCTTGAGTATTATGGTCAATGAAGAGGACCATCTGCGTCTGCAAGTGATCCTGGCCGGATTCCAATTAGCCGATGGTTGGAAGGAGATAAATAAAATTGATACCCAGATGGAAAAATATATCCCTTACGCTTTTTCTCCGCAATTTGGTTATCTGACCGCTTGTCCGACTAATGTCGGCACGGCGTTGCGTATTTCCGTCATGCTTCACTTGCCGGCCTTGGCTATCGCTCGACAGATCGATAAGGTTTTGAACGCTTTATCACGGATCAAATTCGCGGTTCGGGGATTTTACGGTGAGGGCACCCAGGCCCTGGGTGATTTTTATCAGATTTCCAATCAGGTTACTCTGGGTAAATCGGAACAGGAGATTATCAATGAAATGCAGAACGTTATTCCCGAGATCATTAAATTCGAAAGAAACTGGCGGGAGAAGTTACTCGACGATAATAACAAAAAATTAAAAGACAGCATTATGCGGGCTTACGGTATCCTGCGCCATGCCGAGACCATTACTTCCGAAGAAACCATGAAACATCTTTCCCTGATCCGTTTGGGTATTAACATGAACGTGATCAAAGATACGACTCTCAAAAAGATCAACGAACTTTTTATTTACACCCAGCCCGCCCACCTGCAAAAAATATCAAAACGGGAGTTGGCCCCGTCTTTACGTGATATTGCCCGCGCCAAGTATATCAAAGCTCACCTGAATTAATCAGTTTTGATCTGATTAATGGTTTCATTCATGCTGTTTCAAGACCTTAATAAGATTTTTGATGTCCGATGCCAGCTCCGCTTTTAAGGAAAGACTTTGTCCGGTGACCGGATGAGTCAGGGTGATTTGGGCGGCGTGTAAAGCCGGTCGATTGAGTAACGGGACTGCATTCTGGTCGTCTTCGGCTTGACCTGTCTGCCCTGCCTGCCGGCCGGCAGGCGTACGGGGCACAGGCAGGCCGGTAATGTCCGATCGGAAGATCTCTTTTTTTCCGCCATAAGTGACATCGCCGGCAATCGGGTGTTTGATCGAGGCCAGGTGGACCCGGATCTGATGGGTGCGTCCGGTTTTGGGAAAGACCCGGACGACGCTGAATTTTTCAAACCGGTATTTGACTTTATAAGTAGAGATTGCTTCACGGCCTTCAGTTTTTTTTTGAACAGCCATTTTTTCGCGGTCAGTCCGGTGCCGGCCCAGCGGTTTATCAATAGTATCGGAATCAAACTTGACCCGGCCATGGACCACGGCCAGATATTCTTTATGGATCTGTCGCTGAGCGAATTGGTTACCCAGGGAAAGAAAAGCCCGGGAGGTTTTAGCCGCCAGGATCACACCGCTGGTGTTCTTGTCCAGCCGGTGGACGATACCCGGGCGGTAAGTATGGATGTTGAGATTTTCCGACTCACTTGGCGGTTTGCCTTGACTGGCTCGCTTCGTTTTCGACAAGGCCGGCGCCGGTGGGACCGGGGGTAAAGAACCGCAATGGTGAAGCAGGGCGTTGACCAGTGTTCCGCTCCAGTGCCCAGCCGCCGGGTGGACTACCATTCCGACCGGTTTGTTAATGGCGATCATGTCTTCATCTTCATAGATGACATCCAGCGGTATATCTTCGGAAACCGTTTGCGGTTTAATTAGTTGCGGTAATTCGACCTCAATAACATCACCCTGGTTTAATTCATAACTTGGTTTGGTTTGCCGGCCGTTGACTTTAATAAACTTTTCTTTGATCAGACGCTGGATCAAAGTGCGGGAGTATTCTTTCAGACGTTTGGTTAAGTAGACATCGATCCGGTATGTTACCAGGTATGATTTTTTAACCTGAAAGGTTACCCGGGAGAGTTTTTTCCAATCGACTTGAATTATTTTCGAGGCCATGGAATTCTAAGGTTGGCTTCACCCCGTTAGAGATGAAAATAAATTAAACTTAATAGGTATATTAACCAACGTTAGTTAGTAGGCGCCGGAATGGCCGTCCCGGAGGGCGGCTATCTCTAACGGGGTTCACTTAAGCAGTTTGACAAATTTGTTTTTGTGGCGCTCGAAAACGTAAAGAACCGACATGACCCAGTGATCCCGCCAACCGGCCGCGTGGCTCTGGCACCATTCCTGGCAGATCTTATCCCGGTCCACCTGACCGTTGGCTTTTTCGCCGCGGTACCAGATTTCTTTTTCTATTTCCTGTAATTCCAGTTTGATTTCTTCAATCGGGTTAATAGATCGGGTCCGCATGATAAAAAGCTTAATGGCCAGTTCGTCGGAAACAGGGGTGGTTTTTATTTTCTTTAATTCAGTATCGCGAAAAAGATTAATCTCTTTTTTGTGCTGGGTGATGAAAAGCTCGAGTTCTTTCTCAATTTTTTTGAATTTCCCGGCGCAAAAATCCTGTTCTAATTCCTGAAGACAAGATCTATTAGTTTTGTTTGGCATTAAAGGAAACATCCCTGACCCTTTTTGTTGGGCGCTCAATTCGCTCCGATGGACTTGAGGTGCTGAGTTATTCATTCTGAGACCAACTTCCTTTATTTTTATCGTCTTTCCAACTATCTTTTATAACAAAAAATTATATTTAAGTCAAATGTAACAGCATGGCGATATTGGCCCGGTTGCTCAAGCGCGGTTTGATTTTTCCTGTTGGGGAGGTGAAAAGGACTGCCACGCCCGGTCCATGCCCGGAAAAGGCACTGGCCCCGTGCATGACGACGCCGACGGTCAAAGCGCCTTTCTGGAATCTGGGACCGAAGGAACAGTCGTGATCGGTAATAGCGACCAGATCACCCAAGCGCAGGTCGGTTAACGAATATTCCTTAATAGCCTGAAGCGAAGTGGTTTGGATATCATAATCACCCCGGAAAGAGTTAGTACTGCCTATTCCGGAACCCATAATTTTCGCCGGCACGATCTTGGCGACCGGGAACTGGACTTGCTTCTGGATTTTTTTGAGGTTCAGAGCGCGAAAAAGTCGTGGGCTCGTGTTCATTATTTTTACATCTGGAAAATCGAGCAATTGCAATCCTACCCCGCAGGCTCGAATTTGAATGCGGTCACCGACGCAAAGGTAATCGATAATGTTTTTTTTGAAATGGATCAAAACGCGTTCGGCGCCACCGTGTTGTCCGGTCACCGTACCGACGGCATTTTTTACTTTATTTTGTTTGTCCGCCCGGGCCGCGGTGATTACCGTTGCCTGATTACCCACGCAGGACAGGATATTAAGTCCGTTATTAGCCCCCAGGTCCTTATTTTTTATGGAGACACCCGGTTCAACGTGGTCGCCCCAGGCCCAGCCAAAGGCCGGGTCACCGACTTTGACGTTAAAAGTAATACCGGCCATGCCGACATCGATTAGCGGGGTACCGTCATAAGATGTCCCGAACCCGCGGGTCGTGGGATGGCTGATTTCGCCCAGGACACTCATTTCCACCAAACGATCGATATTATTACGTAACATGTTTCGTCCCTTTCTCAATTAGTTGGTTTAGTCATTGCTTCTAATTTTTTTTGCAGAATAGGTAAGGTCACTTTAAAAGTTGACCCCTTATTTTTTTTGCTGTTGATAGTGATTTGACCTCCGTGGTTTTCGATGATGTTATGGACCACGGCCAGGCCCAAGCCGGTCCCGCGGCCTGGTTCCTTGGTGGTATAAAAAATATCAAAAGCCCTCGAGACGGTCGGCGTATCCATGCCAATGCCATCGTCGGCGATCATTATCGTAATATTATTTTTGGATAATTCGGTAGTTAACTCTATTTTACCCCGGTCAGTTAATTTTGGCTGTGTTTCCCGCAGGGCAACGATCGCGTCGCTGGCGTTCATCAAAAGATTGAGAAAAACCTGCTGGAGTTCAGTGGCGTCTCCGAAGACTTGCGGTAAATTATTTGGAATCCGGTTCATGACCGCAATGTTATGCTGGTCGAAACGGTGCTGGATGAGTTGGCTGGCCCGTTCGATTACTGAGCGTAGATCCATCGCCTGAGGGACGAGTTTTCGGGGAAAGAACTGCAGGATTTTTTTGAGCGTTTCCCTCATGCGGTATAAACCGTCATTGATCAGATCAAGGTATTCTTTGACTTTTTTTGGAGGCATAGTTTCTTTTTTCAGCGCCTGGACCGCGTTCATGATCCCGCCCAGCGGGTTATTGATTTCGTGAGCAATGCCGGCGGCCAGAGTGCCGGTTGCCGAGAGTCGTTGGGCAATGGCCAGTTGTTCCTGGGTCGTCTTGATTTTTTTGTGCGCGTCTTCAATGTTGGTTTCAAGCGATGTATGATATTCTTTGATTTCTTTCAGCATAGCGTCAAAGGCCTTGATCAAAGTACCCACTTCATCGTCGCTAGTGGCCGGTGGTAAACTGACGTTATAATTACCTTCGGCAATTCCACGGCTGGCTTCGGATAATGATTCGATCGGTTTCAACACTAACCGGTTTAATAAAACATAAATACTAATGATCAGTAAGATCGTACCCAGCGGCATGATGAGAAGAATGACTTTAATCGATTCAAATGGGTTGAGTATCGTGAGTTGTTTTATTTCTACTTTAATACCCAGCGTTTCGCCGCTGGGCATGACGACCGGAGCGTAAATAACATCGCCTTCAATGATGTCTTTACCGGTTTCAATAGTTTTCCTTAATTTTTCGTCCTGGGCGTAGATAGTTGGATCGGCCGGCGGCGTACTGGAAACGATCAGTTCTAATTTATCATTAACGATGATCCAGTTTTTGAAATACATCGAATCGCGGAGTTTAGTTTCCAGGGTGGTCCAATCTTTGGATTCTTTAACGCTGGCTACCCAGATCAGCACCAGGGCTTTGATGCTGTCTGAGACTTTATTCTGCTCGGTCTTAATCCGCCCCAAAGAGGAAACCCAAAGGTTAAGTGTTAATACCCCCAGGATAAGGATCATCAGGGTGGTAATGGCAATAAGTATTTTATATCGTAAAGACATTAGTAATCAAACACGGCTATTTAAAATTAAGCATTGCCGATACTTTCCATTAAGGTAATTAAGGGCATAAACAGGGCGACGACGATAAAGCCGACGGTTACTCCCAGGAAGACGATAATCGCCGGTTCCAAAATGCTTGTTAAACTGTCGACGGCCGTATCTACTTCCGCCTCATAATTATCGGCGACTTTCATTAACATTTTATCTAGTTCGCCGGTTTCTTCACCAACTTCGATCATATTGATGACGATATCATCAAAAACGCCGCTTTGGTTTAGCGGGCTGGCAATGCTTTCACCTTCCCGGATACTGTCGTGTACATTCTGTATGGCTTGGGCGATGACTTCGTTCCCGATAGTGTTCCGGACAATACTCAGAGAATCCAAGATTGGAACACCACTGGCGCCCAGGGTTCCGAAAGTACGGCAAAAACGGGAAATAGATGATTTTTTAATGATCCCGCCGACCAGCGGGAGTTTAAGTTTAATCCGATCGACAATTAACCGACCATTATGACTTCGGACCATCATGATGACTGTCACATAGATCAGCACCGGGAGCAAGGGGAAAAGAAACCACCAGTTTTTGATCACATCGCTCGCCTGAAGCAAAATCTGGGTAACCCAGGGCAGGTCGACCCCGGCCATTTCGTCAAATATCGCGGCGAATTTTGGGACCACGTACGTCATAATTCCGACCAGGATAATCACCGCAACCGAGATTACCATGATCGGATAGATCAAAGCACTGATGACTTTTCGTTTTAACGCCTGGGACTTTTCCATGAAAATAGCCAAGCGAAGCAAAATCGTATCCAGTACGCCGCCGGCTTCACCGGCTTTGACCATATTAACGTATAAATTATCAAACGCCTTGGGATGTTTGCTCAGGGCTTCGGAAAAAGTACTGCCGCCTTCGACGTCTTCGGCCAGCTGGCCGAATATGTTTTTCAAGAGCGACGGTTTTAACTGTTTTTCCAGGATCTTTAAACTGCGTAATAATGGCAGGCCGGCATCCTGCAGAACCGAGAGTTGTTGGGTAACCTGAGTTAATTGCTTACGGTTAACGCCGCCAAAATAAATTCCCTTACCTTTTTTTCGGGGAGCGACTAAACCCTGGCCCGGCGCGCCACCGGCCGGAGCCGCTTTCTTTTCCTGGACATTAGTTGGGAAATAACCCATCTGACGGATCTTATTCTGGGCTTCTTGCCCTGAACTAGCCTCAATTTCTCCCCGCACTCGTTTACCGGTTCGATCCACTGCTTCGTATCCGAATAAGGCCATGATTTTAATCTCCTTCAATGAGCCCCGTACCTTTTATATATTCATTCTGAACCCGACTAAAGGTGCGGGGCGAATTAATCCCGACCCGCTTCGCTCTCGCGAAAGCGAGGCGAGCGGATTGAGTCGGGGTAAGTCCAATTGATGCCCGCGAACTAAATTTATATTATTGAATGGCCAATGTTTCTTTTACTACTTCTTCCACAGTACTCTGCCCGTCAAAAATAGCCAGCAGGCCGCTTTCGCGTAAAGTGCGCATGCCGTCCTGGCGTGTCCGTAACCTGAGTTTTTCCGTGGAAGCTTGTTCCATGATCAATGTTTTGATTTTATTGGTCAGGAGCATTATTTCAAACAGGGCCATCCGGCCTTTGTAACCGACATTATTGCAATCGGTACATTTTTTTCCGTAAAAGAATTTTTTGCCCTGAATGTCTTCTTCTTTTAATTGAAGTTCCATTAACATTTCGTCTGTCGGATCGATTTCTTCTTTGCATTTGGGGCAGATACGCCGGATCAATCGTTGGGCGATGATCGCTTCCACTGTCGCCGTGACCAGATAAGGTTCGATACCCAGATCCAGTAACCGGGCGATCGATTGCGGGGCATCATTAGTGTGGAGTGTTGTCAAGACCAAATGACCGGTCAGCGAAGCTTCAATACCCATCCGGGCCGTTTCCGCGTCCCGCATCTCTCCAACCAGGATCTTGTCCGGGTCCTGACGGAGAATATTACGTAAGCAGATAGCGTAAGTTACTCCGATATCATCCTTTATTTCGCACTGGATAATGCCCGGCAGATCGTACTCGACCGGATCTTCAGTCGTGATGATTTTTTGTTTAACAGTGTTTATATAATTTAAAGCCGAATAAAGAGTGGTTGTTTTTCCAGAGCCGGTCGGGCCGGTCACCACAATGATGCCATTCGGCAGAACCATTAATTTTTTTATTAACTTAGCATCTTCATCTCTTAAGCCAATATTATCCAAGTCCAGCGCGACCACGCTTTTATCCAGAACGCGCATCACCACGCTTTCACCACCAACCGTGGGCAGGGTAGAAACCCGGATATCAATTTTTTTCCCGCCGACCATGAGCGGAATACGGTTGTCTTGGGGTTTGCGCGTTTCAGAAATATCCATATTGGCCATGACCTTAATTCGGGAAATAATAGCCAGCGCTAAATGCAGGGGGGGCGGAACCATTTCATAAAGTATTCCGTCCACGCGATAACGCACTTTAAATTCTTTGGCAAATGGTTCAAAATGAATATCGCTGGCTTGGGCCTTAATGGCGTGTAACAGGATATAATTTAATAATTTTTTGATCGGTGCTTGGTCGGCCATGGCTTCCACATTGGCGATATCGACCGACGAACCCTTCGTATCCAGGATTTCGATGTTTTCTTCACCCGCATTTTTGGTTAGTTCTTCCAGGATACTTCCCGGGCCGGTTTCTTCCCGATAGTATTTATCCAGCGCCCGTTTAACTGATTCTTCACTGCTGACGGCGCCTTTGACTTCGCAGTTCATCATAAAACGGATATCGTCGAGGGCACTCATGTTTAAGGGATTTGCCATGGCCACGGTCAGGGTATTGTTTTCCAGTCGGACCGGAATAATTTTAGCGCTTCGGGTCATGCTGGCCGGAATTTTATCAATGATTTCCTGGGGTATTTCCATTTCATCGAGATTGATTACTTCCATTCCCACCTGGGCGCCCAGGGCCAGCGAAAGTTCTTCTTCGGTGACATAACCCAGTCTGATCAGAATGCGGCCGATCGCGCCGCCTTTTTTTTGCTGAACGGCTAAAGCTTCCTGGATCTGACTCTCTTTGACCAGTTCCATTTCTTTCAGGATTTGACCTAATTGCTTACGGCGAGCCATAACTGTAAATTTTCCTTATGGTTAAACAAAGGATAATCCTCATATTTTAAACCGCATTTTTCCTATGTCAAGCATTTTCTTCACCCCGGCTTCGACAAAAACCTTGACCCTTTACCCCGTTAGAGATATAATATCGCTTTGAAATAAATTAATATTTTTATTATCTCTAACGGGGCGTGGAGGCATATGTCATTTCGAACAAGCGGGCGTCCCGTAAAGACCTGCGGTCCACGGGACAAGTAGTTCCACTCGCCTTTGGCCTGCCTGACGCAGGTAGGCGAGCGGCCAGATCATCAAGTCAGCTAAACAAGCGGGCGTAGCTCAGTGGTAGAGCGTAACGTTGCCAACGTTAATGTCGTCGGTTCGAGCCCGATCGCCCGCTCATTTTATCCTGACTTTTGAAGGATATTGCTGAATTCGGGAAATGATATATCGATACACTCGGCTTTTTTGACGCGGGTGTGAGAATCAGCTATACATCCGGCGACGGCTAAAGACATAGCAATCCGGTGATCTCCATAAGAACGACAAACATTTCCTTTAAGCCGGGTAGGTCCGGTTACTTTAAATCCGTCTTTTAATTCTTCTATCCGGGCGCCCAGCCTGGAAAGTCCTTTGACGATAGCCTGGATTCTATCTGATTCCTTAACTCTGAGTTCTTCAGCATTTCTGACCAGAGTAATTCCTTGAGCCTGGGTGGCCAGAACAGCAATTAAAGGTAACTCATCGATTATTCCCGGAATATCATTGCCGCTTATGCTAACTCCTTTTAAGGATGATGACTTGACTTTTATTTTTCCCACAGGTTCATTAGAGATGATTCTTCTGTTGACTATTGAAATCTTTGCGCCCATAGATTTCAGAATATCAATAAGGCCGGTACGAGTCGGGTTAATACCGACATTGGGAATGGTAATGGCGGAGTGCGGTAGTAGTATTGCCAGAGCAATAAAATAGGCGGCGGAAGAAATATCCGCGGGCACAACAATATTTTTCCTTTTTAATTGTTGCTTTCCTTTAATGGATATGATTTTGCCTCTTTTTATCCGGGCGCCCATATAGGCAAGCATTCTTTCAGAATGATCTCTCGTGAGGCACGGCTCTTTGATAGATGTCGTTCCCTGGGCCGCCAGGCCGGCGAGCAGTAAGGATGATTTTACCTGGGCGCTGGCCACCTGAGGAATAAACTTAATGCCCTGAAGTTTTTTGCCTTTAATCGCGACCGGCAAATAATTATTATGGCGTCCCCGCAGTTCAGCGCCCATTTTTTTCAGGGGGAAGATAACCCTGTTCATAGGCCTAGCCCGCAGAGAAGCATCGCCGGTAATTACCGAAGAGAATTCCTGCCCGGCCAGTACTCCCATCAGAAGCCGGGCCGTCGTCCCTGAATTCCCGGCATTTAGAATCTTACGGGGTTTTTGCAGTTTGCCTCCTTCGATAGTAAGCTTGGGGCCGTTTATTTTTATTTTTATTCCCAGTGCTTGCAGGCATTTCACTGTCCGGAGAGTATCTTGAGATAATAAAAAGTTATGAACTTCGGTGGTACCGGTGCTGATACTACCCAGGATAACCGCCCGATGGGAAATAGACTTATCTCCCGGAACGTTAATTTGACCTCTAATCCGCCTGAATCTTGAGATTTTTAGTTCCATTTATTATTCTACGACATCACATCTTTTAATGTCTTAAAAGTGCCTTAAGGTAGTGATATACGACTGATAGTTTTTTATCATTTCTTCAATGCTATCGCCGCCAAACTTTTCCTGGAGGACGGAGGTCAATTCAAAAGCGACGACAGCTTCGCCGATGATACTGCCGGCCGGCACAACACAGATATCAGCTCTTTCTTTGTGGGCAGCCCGAGGACGCTTATCGATCAAGTCTACGGATTTTAATGGTTTCCCTAACGTGGGAATAGGTTTCATGGCCGCTCTCAGAATAATATTTTCTCCATTAGACATGCCGCCCTCAATCCCGCCGGCGTTGTTAGTTTGACGGCAGAACTTCTTGTTTTTATAAAATATTTCATCGTGGACCCGCGAACCGGGAAGAGGGGCGACCCGAAAACCCAGTCCAATTTCTACTCCTTTAACTCCCGGGATACTCATTAAAGCGCCGGCCAATCGTCCGTCGAGCCTTTTATCGTATTGAGTATGGCTGCCAAGTCCCGGGGGAACATTCGTATATATTACTTCAAATATTCCGCCCACGGTATCGCCTTTTTTGCGGGCATTATCGATCTCTTTTTTCATCAATTTTTCAACTCGGGGATCGAAGCATCTTAATGGTGATCGCTCAAGTAACTTTGCTTTATTTACGTCGATGGGCTTATTTGTTTTTACCTGGCCAACCTGAATAACATGGCTGAAGGCCCGAATGCCAAATTCTCCCAGCATCATTTTAGCGATTGCGCCGCAGGCAACGCGGGCGGCGGTCTCGCGGGCTGAGGCCCGCTCCAGGATATCTCTGGCGTCTTTTTGGTTCAATTTTAAAACTCCACTCAGGTCGGCGTGACCTGGTCGGGGAATATTAATTGGCGGCAGAGATCTCCTGAAATCCTTATTCTTAATAAAAAGAGCGATTGGGCTTCCGGTAGTTTTATTGTTTCTGACGCCGGCCAGAATTTCCACCTTGTCTTTTTCGATCCGCATCCGTTCACTTCGCCCATACCCAACCTGGCGGCGTTTAAGTTCGCGATTAATTTCCCGCGGAGTAACATTTAAATGCGCCGGCACACCGTCGATGATGGCCGTCAGACCCGGCCCATGCGATTCTCCAGCCGTCAGATACCTCATAATGAACTCCTTATTAAATCTTTTTCAAGACGACCCTCAGTGTTTCGTAAAATCAAAAACAACTGTGTCTGCTTATTGTTAGAGTAAAAAAAAAGCCCACTATCGGGAGATAGTGGGCGTAGACGTACCGCTACCCTCACTTTTGACTAAAAAACCAATAATAAACGCTTTCATTCCTCATTGTTTTCATACTCTTATACTATAAAAAGAAACAGTAAATATGTCAAGTAAAAACTGAACAAATATACCTGGACATTCTATTATCCAATGATAACATTATAAATAATGGGTGTTAATAAAAAACATTCTAATTCCTCATGAAATTTAAACTTGGTGTCGTTCCCTATCTTAACAGCCAACCTCTGATCCATGGCCTGACCGATCGTTCGGATATAAAAATAGTTTTTCAACCACCTCGTCAATTAGCCGCCAGTTTAAAAAAAGGGCGACTGGCTGTTTCTCTTCTGCCGGTGATCGAATACTTAAAACATCGGGCGGATTACCGTTTTATTCCCGGGATAAGTATTTCCGCTCGCGGGGCAGGGGAAAGCGTGCGTTTATTTTTTCCCAAAAATATCGACCGGTTAAAAAAAGTCTGGTTGGATCGTCATTCCTTGACTTCCAATACGCTGGTCCGGATCATCCTGAAAAAAAAATACGGACTGGAGCCGGCTTTCCGGTTGCCACCGTCGGGGCAGTCTTTAGACCTGCGTAATCCGCGGGTCGGTTGGATGGCGATCGGCGACCGCGCTTTACGCTGGCGGCAGAGATCAGTCCGGAGTCTTGATCTGGCGCAGGCTTGGTTTGAGTTAACCGGATTAAGTTTTGTTTTTGCTCTGTGGGTTTACCGAAAAAAAACGCCCCTGGCCGGGATAGCGAAAATTCTTCGGGCCGCCAAAAAGGCCGGCTTGCGTCGCCGGCGGGAAATTGCTGATCGGGAATCAACTAAATTGAGATTGCCACGTCAATTTTGTTATCATTATCTGACTAAATGCATGCGTTATGATTTGGGGACAACTGAATTGGCCGGCTTGAGAAAATTTAAACAATTAGCCGGAGAAATGGGGTTGCTTAAATGACTCAAGGTGTATTGGAAAAAATTAAAACCAAACAGCGTTTAACGCCGGCCGAAGGCGTGGCCCTGTTCGGATCTTTTGATCTGTTGCCGCTTGGTCGGGCGGCGGACGAACGCCGGAAACAATATCATCCGGAACCGGTCGTGACTTACACGGTCGACCGAAATATTAATTATACTAACGTTTGCGTTTCCGGTTGCCGTTTCTGTGCTTTTTTTCGTTCCGGCGAACATTCCGAGGCTTATGTTATCAGTAAAAAAGACTTATTCAATAAGATTCAGGAAACCGTTGATTTGGGCGGCAGCCATATTTTGTTCCAGGGCGGTTTGCATCCTGATCTCAAAATAGATTTTTATGAAGACTTGCTTCGGAGCGTTAAAGAAAAATTTAACATTCATATTCATGGTTTTTCTCCGCCGGAGATTGTTCATTTTAGTCGTTTAAATGATTTATCATTAGAATCGGTTTTGACCCGTTTAAAAAAAGCGGGACTGGATACGATTCCCGGAGGTGGGGCGGAGATATTATCCGATCGGTTACGCCGTCAGGTTAGTCCTCATAAGTGTACGGCGGCTGAATGGTTGGAGGTCATGCGTCAGGCCCATCAGGCCGGCATGCGAACCACCGCTACGATGATGTTCGGTTATCTGGAAACGATCGAAGAGCGGGTGGCCCATCTGGAAAAGATCAGGTCTTT
>DAOWBV010000027.1 GCA_030633885.1 Planctomycetota bacterium | reverse complement strand
GAAAGCGTTGTTTCGACGATCGATCTGCCGAGTGAAGACATGAAAGGACGGATCATCGGCCGGGAAGGCCGGAACATCCGGGCCTTTGAAAAGGCCAGCGGGATCGATGTGATCGTTGATGATACGCCCGGCGTGATCGTTGTTTCCGGGTTCGACGGTGTCCGGCGCGAGATCGGTCGGCGGGCGATGGAAAAACTGATCGGTGACGGCCGGATCCATCCGGGCCGGATCGAAGATGTCGTTGAAAAGACGAAAAAAGAAGTTGATGAAGTTATTCAGCAGACCGGAAAACAGGTTTGTTCCGAAATGGGAATGCATAACATTCATCCGAAATTGGTTCATACCCTGGGTCGTTTGAAGTACCGGACCAGTTACGGTCAGAGTGTGTTACAGCATTCGACCGAAGTATCCGTGCTGGCCATGATCATGGCTTCGGAATTAAAACTTGATGCCCAGCTGGCCAAACGGGCCGGTTTGCTCCACGATATTGGTAAAGCGGTCGATCAGGACAGTGAAGGGACCCATCCGTCTCTGGGCGGAGAACTGGCCCGCCGCTATAACGAGCGGCCGGAAGTGATCGACGCGATCGAGAAACATCACGAAGACGCGAATGCTGATTTTATTTATACCGTGCTGATCTCCGCGGCCGATGCTATTTCCGCCGGCCGGCCCGGGGCCCGGCGTGAATCTCTGGAAAAATACGTTAAACGGCTGGAACGTTTGGAAGCGATCGCCAACGGTTATACCGGTGTGGAAAATACTTACGCTATCCAGGCCGGACGCGAGTTGCGGGTGATCGCCAACGCGAAGAAGGTGGACGATAATCAGGCGACGATCATCTGCCGGAACATCGCTCAGGATATTGAAAAGGAATTGAAATATCCCGGCGAAATAAAAGTGACCTTGATCCGGGAGACCAGGATCATTGAGTACGCGCGGTAGTTGCAAATGCGGTGTACACCAGATTGTCTCAATCTGGTGTTGCTCGAGGTTGAGACAACCTCGAGTACTTCATGGAGTTTGAAAAAGTAAACTATGAAAGTTAATATTCTGGTGATCGGTGATATTGTCGGTCGGCCGGGCCGGGAGATCCTGAAAAAGAAACTGGCTTCTTTCCGGCAGGCGGAGCAGATCGATTTCTGCGTGGCGAATGCCGAAAACGCGGCCGGTGGATCCGGGATCACCCCGGACATTATGGATGAACTCTTCGCGACCGGGATCGATGTCCTGACCAGCGGTGACCATATCTGGAAAAAAAAGGAGATCGTGCCCGTGATCGAGCAGACCCCGCGCCTTTTGCGGCCGGCGAATTACCCGGCGGAATCGCCCGGACGGGGGTTTGGTCTTTTTGAGACCGCGTCCGGTTTACCGGTAGGTGTGATCAATGTCCAGGGCCGTGTTTTTATGCCTTCTTCCGATTGTCCTTTCCGGGCCGCGAAAGAAGCCGTGGCGGAACTGGCCCAAAAAGCCAAGCTCATCATCCTTGACCTGCACGCGGAAGCGACCTCGGAAAAGATCGCCTTCGGCTGGTATCTTGATGGTCAGGTCAGTCTTGTTTTCGGGACCCACACCCATATTCAAACGGCCGATGAACGGATCCTGCCGCAGGGCACGGCTTATATTACTGATGTCGGGATGACCGGTCCTTACGAATCCGTGCTGGGGCGGAAGGTTGAGAAGGTTCTGTCCTCTTTTGTCAAGCGGATGCCGACCCATTTTGACGTGGCGGAAGATGACGTGCGGCTCTGCGGCGCGATCGTGACCGTGAACAGTCAGACCGGCCAGGCGCTGGCGATCAAACGGGTCGCGCTTAAAGATAATGATTGATAACCATGGCTATTTCCCGACAAATTAATTTATTCTCCGATCAATCCAAACGCAACGTCCTGACCGTTTCTGAATTAACCCGCCAGATAAAAAGCTGCCTGGAAAGTAACATTGGTTATGTCTGGGTAACGGGTGAAATATCCAACCTGCGCCGGCCCGGGTCCGGTCACTCTTATTTTTCCCTGAAAGATGAGGATTCCCAGTTACGGGGCGTCCTGTTTGCCGGGATCGGTCGTCACATAAAGTTCAAGATCGAGAACGGGCAGGAAGTAAACGCTTACGGCCGCGTTTCGGTTTACGCCAAGTCCGGCGATTACCAGATCATTATCGAGAAGCTGGAGCCCAAAGGCGTCGGCGCGCTTCAGCTGGCTTTCGAACAATTAAAAAAGAAACTTGAGCAGGAAGGCCTTTTTGACCCGGCCCGGAAAAAACCGATCCCGTTTTTGCCGAGGCGGATCGGCCTGATCACTTCACCGACCGGGGCGGCGATCAATGATTTCCTGACTATTATCGACCGGCGCTGGCCGGAAATAGAAGTTCTGGTTTACCCGGTCCGGGTGCAGGGGAAAGGTTCGGCTGAAGAGATCGCCGCCGCGCTGAAAGACCTTAATACCCGGGACGATATTGATGTACTGATCCTGACCCGCGGCGGGGGGAGTGTGGAGGATCTCTGGTCGTTTAACGAAGAGATCGTGGCCCGGCAGATCGCCGCTTCCCGGATCCCGGTCGTCTCGGCCGTCGGGCATGAGATCGATATTACTATTTCTGATCTGGTCGCTGATAAAAGAGCGCTTACCCCGTCCGAGGCCGGGGAACTGGTCGTTCCGGTCAAAGACGAGATCACCAAAGATATGAAACGATCCTTTCAGCGGTTAACTAATTTATTGCAAAGCCAGGTGACCATTGCCCGGCACCGGCTGGACGGGATAAAAGAAAGTTATGCCTTTCAGCAGCCACGTGAAATGGTCCGGCAATACCAGCAACAGCTGGATGAATTGCTGACCTCTTTACCGCGATCGCTGAAAAAAAATATTCAGGATATTCACCAATTGATCACGGGCGCGGCCGGTCGGCTGGAATCGTTGAGCCCATTAAAAGTTCTCGGTCGCGGTTACAGCGTGACCAGACTGGCCCGCGACCAACGCTTGATTAAATCAGTGGCTAATGTTAAAATAAACGACGAGATTTTAACTCGTTTGCAAGACGGTGAGTTTATTTCAAAAGTGACCCGGAAGTAACACGAATTGCACTAATTGACGAATTTATAGTTGTAGCTGCGGGGCTTGTCCCCGCTTCTAAAGGCGACCACAAGGGTCGCAGCTACTTCAAAATGTTAGGAGCTTTTAGCCAATTCGTGATATTCGTGTTAAACATTTAAAGGAAGTATTATGAAGAAAGAAAAATTCGAAGACCATCTTCACCGGGTGGAAAAAATCGTTGAGGAACTGGAAAGCGGTGAATTGGATCTGGAAGCGGCTATTGGGCGATACGAATCCGGGGTCAGGTCACTCAAGAAATGTTACGAGACGCTCGGCCAGATGGAAAAAAAGATCGAGTTGCTGATCAAAGACGAAAAAGGCAACTTTACCACTAAACCTTTTAAGTCGAAGAAGACGCGGGAAGAGAAGGACTGATTTTATTAATCCTTCCCCCGGCCCCTCCCCTAAAGGGAGGAGAGGTGAAACATGAATTTAAATAAATTAAAAAAGACACTTAAACGTAAACAAAAACAGGTGGATAAATACCTGGCCCGATGTTTGCCATCGGGAAAGACTTTTCCCCAGCCGATCTATCAGGCGATGCGTTACAGTCTGTTGGCCGGGGGTAAGCGTTTCCGGCCGGTGCTGGTGTTGTTAACCGGTCAGATGCTCGGGGCCAAGGCGAGCGATCTAATGCCCGCGGCCGCGGCCCTGGAGATGATCCATACTTATTCATTGATCCACGACGACTTGCCGGTCATGGACAACGATGATCTCCGGCGGGGCAAGCCGACCAACCATAAAGTGTTTGGCGAGGCGATGGCTGTTTTGGCCGGTGACGCTTTATTGACCATGTCTTTTAAGTTGATCGCGGATAAGGTAAAGAATAAAAAATTAGCGGCCCGGTTAGTGAGCGAAATATCCGGGGCGGCCGGCGCGGCCGGGATGGTCGGCGGTCAGGTGCTGGATATGTTCGCCGAATCCCGAAAAAAAGGCGCCCGGGAGAAACTCGGTCTACTTTCGCGGGCGAAGTATCTTAAGACGACTCATCAACTCAAAACTGCGGCCATGATCACCGCGTCGGTCCGAAGTGGCGCGTTGGTGGCCGGAGCCCGACCGGGCCAGTTACGGAAACTGACCGTTTACGGCCGCAGTCTCGGACTGGCTTTTCAGATCATGGATGATCTGCTGGACCTCAAGGGCAGTAAACGGCAGTTAGGTAAGACCCCGCGTAAGGATGCCCGGGCCGGAAAATTGACTTATCCGTCGCTCTGGGGAACGGAACAATCGTTCCGGCAAGTCCAGCAGTTGGTCAAAACCGCCAAGCGAGCACTTATTTCTTTCGGTCCCCGGGCCGGATCATTACGCGACCTGGCTGATTACGGGTTGCAGCGCGGCAATTAAAAGAAATTGATTTTCCCGGCTAAAAATGGTAAGTTTATTTTATAGTGATTAAAAAAAATCCCCTCCCTTGATGGGAGGGGCTAGGGGAGGGTGAGACCATGATTCACCCCCTCCCAACCTCCCCCATCTCCGCCGAAGGACGGATCAGTCCTCTGGCTGAAAGGGGGAGGGATTTTAACTTAACTATTATGCCAAAAAATATACTGTCTCAAGTTAATAGTCCGGCGGATCTGAAGAAAATACCGCTGGAAGAATTACCGCAACTGGCGGAAGAGATCCGCCAGAAGATCATCGAAGTCGTTCACAAAAACGGCGGTCATCTCGGGTCTAACCTGGGGGTGATCGAATTGACCATTGCCCTTCATTATATCTTTGATTTTTCCGTTGACCGCCTGATTTGGGATGTCAGTCATCAGTGCTATACCCATAAGATCCTGACGGAACGGAAAGACAAATTTGATTCCATCAGGACCCTGGGCGGTCTGAGTGGTTTCACCAATAAATTTGAAAGTAAATACGATGCTTTTACCGCCGGGCACGCGGGGACGGCTATTTCGACCGCGTTGGGATTGGCTTGCGGTGACAGTATTTCCGATCAGCAGCGAAAGATCGTGGCCGTGGCCGGTGACGGGGCGATGACCTGCGGGATGAGCTGGGAAGCGCTTAACCATTGCGGTGCCCTGAAAAAAGACGTGCTGGTTATCCTGAACGATAATAAGATGTCCATTTCGCATACCATCGGGGCGATGGCGAATTATCTCAGTAAACTCCGGATGACCCACCTGTATACTGACCTGAAAAAAGAGATCTACAGTCTTCTCGATCACGTGCCGGTTGTTGGCCAGCCAATGGAACGTGCCCTGGACCACGTCCGGACGGCGGCGGTGGCGACTGTCGGCGGTTTAATTTTTAAAGCACTGGGATTTTCTTATGACGGGCCGGTGGATGGCCATAATATCCCGCGTGTGGTGAGCATGCTTCAGGATGTCAAGCGGTTCAAGAAACCGGTTATCTTACATATTATTACCGAGAAGGGGCGTGGGTCGGATCCGGCCTTAAATGACCCTTACCGTTTCCACGGGGTGGGGCCGGGTAAACTGAAAAGTGTTTCCCAGCCGGAAAAAAGTGATAAGATCCGGCAGGAATTAAAGGAAACCGGGTCGCAGACTTATACTCAGGTTTTCGGCCAGGCCATTACTGATCTGGGTGAAAGTGATATCCGGATTGTGGCCGTGACCGCGGCTATGCCTGATGGAACTGGGCTGGTCAAGTTTGCCGAGAAATTCCCGAAACGTTATTTTGATGTGGGGATCTGCGAACAGCACGGGGTTGGCCTGGCGGCCGGGTTGGCCGGGTCCGGACTGAAACCGGTGGTGGCCATCTATTCTACTTTCCTGCAGCGGGCTTATGACCAGCTATTTCATGAAGTCGCCCTGCAGAAGAGTAGCGTTATTTTTATGATGGATCGGGCCGGGCTGGTCGGCAGTGACGGGTGCACCCATAACGGAGTTTTTGATATCGCTTATACCCGGCCGTTCCCGGGTTTTACTTTGATGGCGCCCAAGGATGGGTCGGAACTTATCAGGATGATGGAGTTCGCGTTAACTTTGACCGGGCCGGTATTTATCCGTTATCCGAGGTCGAATATTCCGGAGCAGGGGTTGCCCGATCCGAAACGGACCGCCGAATTAAAAACGGGCCGGGCGGAAATTTTGACGGAAGGATCGGACGGAGCGATCCTGGCTTACGGTTCCATAGTCTCACCGGCGCTGGCCGCGGCGGAACAGCTGGCTAAGGAAGACGGTATTAAATTGACGGTCGTCAACGCCCGTTTTGCCAAACCGCTGGATGAGCCATTGATCGATCGATTACTTCGGGAACAGCCATTGCTCGTGACCGTTGAAGAGCACGCTTTAAAGGGCGGGTTCGGTTCGGCCGTTCTGGAATACGCGAACCAGTCGGCCGCGGCTGAGTTGAAGAAAATAATTATGTTAGGGATCCCGGATGAATTCATTGAGCATGGTTCCCGGGACAAACTGCTGGCGCGGCTGGGACTGGATCAGGCTGGGATCGTTAAGGCGGTTAAAACGGCCAAGGAAAAGGAACCCGTAACAAGAAAACACGAATAATACTAATGGACGAATGGTACAAATAGGGTCATTTAAGCATGAAAATTTGGTTTATTAGTCAATTAGTGTGGTCAGTTAAAATCCTGCTCAAAATGTCATTGCGAGTGTTAGCGAAGCAATCTCATTATCTCAAGATTGCCGCGTCGCTACGCTCCTCGCAATGACACTGGGGTGGGAGTTTCAAGAATGATAGAAAAAGAAATCCGTATTATTCGTTAATTCGTGCTATTCGTGTTAAAATATTGAGTATGAAAAAGATAATAATTATCGGTGATCGTCGCAAGGCGCGGGTAACGAAGATCATCCGCGAACTGAAGCCGTGGTTAAAGAAGCGGGTCAAAATTGTCGCCGTTGATCTGACTAATAAATTAAAACTGAACCGGACCAAAGCCGATCTGGTGTTGGTTTTAGGGGGTGATGGGGCGATTATTTCCACGGCCCGACGGTTAGGGTCAAATTCGATCCCGGTGGTCGGTATTAACCTCGGCCGGTTCGGTTTTATGGCCGAATATTCACTGTCAGAACTAAAAGAATCATTCCAGAAAATACTCAAAGGGAAACTGCCGTCTTCGAAACGAATGATGATCCAATGCGAAGTCTGGCGCGGCCGCAAAAAAGCCGGTTCTTTTATGTCGCTCAATGACGTGGTTATTACCCGCGGGACGATCTCCCGGATGATCTATCTCCGGTTAGCGATTAATAAAAAAGAAATGACCGTGTTCGGAGCGGATGGGGTGGTCGTCAGTACTCCCGTCGGCTCGACCGCCCATTCACTTTCGGCCGGCGGACCGTTACTTCATCCTTCTATGCGGGCCTTAACGGTGACCCCGATTTGCGCGCATACCTTAAGCATGCGACCGTTAGTTATTCCGGTCGATCAGGAAGTGACTCTGGAGTTGGCCGGTGAGTCACAGGAAGTAGTTTTGACGGTCGATGGACAGATATTCATGTATTTGCATGAAAATGATCGGGTGGTTCTCAAAGCGTCCCGCCATGTTTTTCACCTCATTGGAAACGACCGCCGTAGTTTTTACGACATCTTACGGGAAAAACTTTTCTGGGGCGGGCAGCCGCATTCGAAACGGTTTACGCGTTAATACTCCGCCGGGAGTGCTTTGAGTTGTTGGGCGGTGAAGACCGGGCCTTCCTTGCAGACATAGACCTTGCCGACATTACAACGACCGCATTTACCTAACCCGCATTTCATCCGGTTCTCCAGCGTCGTGTAAATGTCTTTCAGGTCAAATCCCAGTTTATCCAGGACCGGCAGGGTGAATTTTATCATGATGGGCGGACCGCAAACGAGAGCGACTGAGTTTTTACCGGTCGGCTTGGCTGATTCCAGAACCATCGGGACCAGGCCGACTTTTCCGTCCCAGTCTTTGGTTTCGCCGCCCGGGTCGACCGCTTTGACCAGATTAACGTCAGCCATTTTTGTCCATTCTTCCAACTCCCGTTTGTATATCAAGTCAGCCACGGTCTTAGCGCCGTAAACAATGGTGATGTCTTTAAAGTTTTTCCGTAGATCAAGACAATTCCAGATAACTGAACGGATCGGGGCCAGGCCGATACCGCCGGAAATAAAAACAATGTTTTTTCCTTTGAATTTGTCGACCGGGAAACAGTTACCGTAAGGGCCGCGGAAACCGATAGTATCGCCGACGTCGAATTCTGCCAGAGAGTTCGTTACCCGACCTGATTTCCGGAATGTGCATTCGATGTATCCCTTGCGAGTGGGAGCGGAAGCGATACAGAAGGTCGATTCGCCCATCCCGAAGACCGAAAATTCACCGAACTGACCGGTTTTGAAATCAAACGATTTGGCCACCGACTTATCCTGGAATTCCAGCTTGAAAGTCTTGGTGTCGTAGGTCTCGTCGGTTATTTCCTTGATGGTCATTAAGTGGGGTTTATAGATGTTGTTCATATTTAAAGTCCTGCGTTTTGCGTTTTGCGTTCTGCGTCTTGCGTCTGGACCCATGACGCACGACCCACGACGCATTAAGTCAGTTTGTTTATTGTAATTAACGTCTCCAACAAACTCATATCCGCCGGGCAGTGACGGATACAGCGGCCACAGCCGACGCAAAGAGTATGATCAAATTTATCCGGATAGTAATTAAATTTATGCTCGATCCGTTGACGGAACCGTTTGCTCTGGTTATCGCGCGGGTTATGGCCCGAAGCGTGGACCGTGAACATTCTGAATTGGCAGGAGTCCCACATTTTGTATCGGGCGCCTTCTTTCAGGGTCGCTTCATCAACCATATCAAAACAATAACAGTTCGGACAGGTAAAAGTGCAGACCCCGCAGCCTATGCAGGGTAACGATATCTGGTTCCACATGGGATGCTCGAAGTTCTTTTCCAGCCACGGTTTTATTTTCTTCAGATCGAATTTCTTTTCCGGCCCTTTATAATCGATCGGTTTTTCGTTACTGTTTTCGGCAAACAGATCTTTATGTTTTTCGATCAAATTTTTGCCCTTATCGGTGATCCCTTCAGCCAGGTAATCACCTGTTTGGGTTTTTCGCATAAAAATATCACTGCCGTCGGTGGCCTGAGGGGAAAGTCCGACGCTGGTGCAGAAACAGAAATCATCGCTTTGCTCGCAGGCGACGGTGATGACCAGGTTTTTAGCGAGTCGTTCCTGATAAAACTTATCCTGGGAATCCCAGGAAAAAACTTTATTCATGATCGGAAAACTGGCCGCTTCGCAGGGACGAACACCGAAAAGTATTAATTCTTTAGGTTGATCCGGTTCTTTCATTTCGATTTGGCCTTTTTCGCCGAAACTGTAAGATAATATTTTTTCGTAATCAGCCAGGAAGTATTCCTTGGCCGATTTGGTGGGGAAGGGTAAATCCAGGTTTATCTGGTTAAACGAGTTGATGGGTTTATAGGCGGATAGGTTATTCTCGCGTATCGGGGCCACGACCGGTTTGCCCGATTTGATCAACTCGTTAATAAATTGTTCTAAGTTAGTTTTTGTTATTTGCATATACTGTAAACCCAGTCACCGATATAGTGAGTAATGGTGACGACCATAAGGACGACGATGATATGTTCCGCGATAACATGAAAAGGTTTTGTTTTTTGGTCCCGGGCCATTTTAAAACTGAGCAGGGTGATCAGTAATAATCCCCAGCCCAGCGCGACGAGGATAGCCGTGTTTAACGACGTATATAATAATACCGGCACGGCAAAGGTCAGGGCGGTCAGGAACTTGAAGATAAAAGTTGCGATAGTTGCTTCCCATATTTCTTTGGTTGTATGGGTGTTTTCTGATTCCTCGGCGATATGGATACCGACGGCGTCGGAAAAGGCGTCGGCGATGGCAATGATCAGGATTCCGCCCAGCACGGTGCCTCTCATACCATGCGTGCCTGAATGGAGCCCGACCATTAAACCCAGGGTGGTAATGACCCCTGAGGTTGAACCGAAACTAAAACCGGTTTTTATTGAGTGTCTCATAATTCAAAAACAAACAGTGATTAAAGAGATTTAAACCACTTCAATCTAACTTCAGCCCATCTTTCTCTAACTGATAAAAGTTATCTAATCTGTTAAATTCCAAGGATTTATTTGCGAAATTCACCAGAAAACCTATTAATACTTTAGTTATTCTTAACTGAGCGATTAATTGCGCCTTATGGTTAGCGCTCAATGTTTCAATTGCTTTAAGTTCGATGATTATTTTATTGTTTACTATCAGGTCGGGAATGTATCTTCCGACTTCCTTTCCTTCATACAAGACCGGAAAAGCCATTTCCGATTGAACATTAAACTCCTTGCTTAACTCTAAAAAAAGTGCTTTGTGGTATACTCCTTCCAAAAGCCCTGGTCCAAGTTCGTTATGGACTTTAAAGAATGCCTTTATTATTTCTTCTGTTACCGGGCGAAATTTCGAGTCGCCCCATTTCATTATTTTAGTATTGTCCGGAAACCATATAATTAATCTCGTTAATCCCTGTTAGATAATAAATTTTTCTTTATCGTCTTCCTGGTACGTCGATAAAGGCGGCGGCACTTCGGGGTCCAGGCCCGCCTGGTAATCAAATTTTTCCTTGATCATCTGCTGGATCTTTTTATTGAGCATCATTAAAGGGATATCGACCGGGCAGGCGCGTTCGCATTCACCGCAATCGATACAGCGGCCGGCCAGGTGATAGGCCCGAATCATATTCCAGGAAAAATTACCGCCTGAATTCGGCATCGGCGGTATCCACTGGGGTTGATTTTTGTCGGCGATACAGACCCGGCAATAACATAAAGGACATATCTGACGGCAGGCGTAACACTTGATGCATTTATCAAATTCCCGTTGCCAGAAGGCTCTTTTTTCTTCAGGTGTTTTCTTCTCGAATTCTGCTATTTGTTTTAACTGTTCTGCGTCTTGCGTCTTGCGTTTTGCGTCTAGTTCTGATAAGGGCGTTTCAATAATTTCGTCGTATATTTTCGGGAAATCTTCTTTTCGGCCGACCGCGATAATGTAAACATCTTCTCTGATGATCTGTTTTTCTTGTATCAATCCCACCAATGCTCTGACGTCAGATGGTTTGGCTATGATTCCTATCTTTCCAGCTTCTAACTTCAAACTTCTAACTTCCGGCTTGAGTATGTACTTGGCTAGAATTGGGATACAATATTCATTATAGACAAGACGCTCCGCTTCGTTTGGCTTGGTGATATAAACCGGCCGGGCCAGAGTAGGGTTATCGCCTTGTTCGTAACCGATGACGCAGTTAACGATTTTATTCGTTAATAGTTCTTTTATGCGTTGTTTTAATTTATCAAGCATGTTTTTTAACTCTTTGTCTTGCGTTTTGCGTTCTGCGTCTTGCGTCCGGAACTATAACGCACGACGCATAGCCCACGACTCACGACGCATTATATTCTTTAGCCGGTCCTAATTTTTTAATATCCTCAGTAATTTTATTGACCACGTCCACGAATTTTCCGCCTTCAGCGGCTGAGACCCAGGAAAACTGGACCCGGTCTTGTTCAAGGCCGATAAATTGCAGCATTTCGTTAAAGATCATCCAGCGCCGACGGGCTAAATAGTTGCCGCTCCGGTAATGGCAATCACCCGGGTGGCAACCGGAGACTAATATCCCGTCCGCGCCCATTTCAAATGATTTGATCAGGACGATCGGATCCAATCGACCGGTGCAGGGGACTTTAATGATCCGGATATTCGGAGCATACTGTTTCCGGCTCGTGCCGGCCAGGTCCGCCCCGGCGTAACTGCACCAGTTGCATAAAAACGCTACGATTTTAGGTTCGAATGCGTCTTGCGTCCTGCGTCCTGCGTCCTGCGCATTGCGTTCTGCGTCTTGCGTTTTGCGTTCTGCGTTCTGTTTCATTAATTTATACCTTTAAGGTGTGGCATTGCGTTATAGATTTTGTGTCTAACTTATGACGCATGGCCCACGACGCATGACGCAACTATCCTTTTTCGACGGCGTCAATAAATTTATTGAGTTTTCTTCCCAATTTGTCATAGTTTTCCATAAAGTGATTGTATCGGTTTTTATCTTTTAATGAGCCGCTTTTATAAAGTAGTTCTAAGTGTTCAATTGTTTCGTTACAGGAAGAATGAGCGTAAACTAAGAATTTAACATAATCGTTTTTATAACGTTTTCGTCCGAACCCCTCAACTATATTTGCTGATATCGCCTGGGAAGACCTTCTGACTTGGCTTCCTGCTTCATATAGTTCATGTTTTGGTAAAGCTAACGACATTTTATGTACTTCAACGGCTAACGGATGAGCTAATTGATATATTTCCAAGTCTTTATAGCTTTGCATTGTTCCTTTTCTTCTTTTCTATATCCTAATCTAAGCGCACAACACACGACTCATAGCGCATGACGCTTACCCTAAGCTGACGATTTCAGCATAAATTTGTTCTTCAGTAATTCCGGCCAGATCCGGGGCTTTGGACGGGCAGACGGCGACGCAGACGCCACAACCGGCGCAGAGGCCGTGATTTACTTCCGAAGCGTAACGCAGAACATTACCTTTACGGTCTTTGATCGGTTTTAATTCAATGGCCTGATACGGGCAGGCCTGGACGCACATATTGCATCCGGCGCAGATATTTTTATCGATCGTGGCGACCAGGGGTTCTTTTTCCAGTTCATCTTTAGAGAGCAGGGCCAATACTTTACTGGCCGCGCCGCTGGCTTGTGAAACCGCGTCCGGGATATCTTTCGGCGCCTGGCAGGCCCCGGCTAAATAAATACCGGCCACGCTGGTTTCGATAGGTTTCAGTTTCGGATGTGATTCGGAAACCCAGCCGTAAGTGTCGTAAGAAATACTTAATTTTTGATAGAGTTCCTTGACTCCTTTATTCGGGATCATGGCCGAAGCTAAAACGACGAGATCGACAGCGAGCTCTATTTTTTGTCCGCTCAAGGTATCCATTCCGCGGACGATCAACTTATCGCCTTTCTTGAAGATGCGGGCCACCCGGCCTCGGATATAGGTGGTCCCTTCTTCTTCGATCCCTTTCTGGATAAATTCTTCATAGCCCTTGCCGCCGGCCCGGATATCCATATAAAAAACATAGGCCTGGCCGTGATGGACTTTATGTTTGTAAAGCATGGCCTGTTTGCCGGCGTACATACAGCAGATCTTGGAACAATAGGGGATACCTTTGGCCGGATCGCGGGAACCGACGCATTTGATAAAAACGACTGATTCCGCGATCTTACCGTCCGAAGGTCTTTTGATCTCGCCGGCGGTCGGACCGGAAGCGCTCAGGATCCGTTCGAACTGGAGGCCGTCGATCACATCGGCGTATTTTCCTTGACCATATTCCCCATAAAAATTATTTGGTATGAGGTCATAACCGGTGGCGACCACGATGGCGCCGATTTTTTCGGTAATGATCTCTTCTTTCATTTCGTAATCGATCGCTCCGGTCGGACAGACTTTCTGGCAGACGCCGCAACGGTCTTTCAGTAATTTCGTGCAATGGTCTTTGTCGATGACCGGGACGTTCGGCACGGCTTGGGGCGAAGGCACATAAATGGCTCTGCGTAGACCAACACCGGCGTCGAATTTACCCTGTATTTTTTTCTGTGGACATTTCTGGTAACACAGGCCGCAGCCGGTGCAGACATCTTCTTTTACGTACCGGGGGTTTTTCCTGATGGTTACTTCAAAATTGCCCATGTAGCCCTTGACATCGATCACTTCGCTCCAGGTATATAATGTAATATTCTCATGGCGGGAGGCGTCGACCATTTTAGGGGTAAGAATACATTGGGAGCAATCCAGGGTAGGGACGGTTTCTGATAACTGGGCCATGTGGCCACCGATGGAAGGATCTTTTTCGACCAGAATTACTTCCTGACCGCCATCGGCGATATCCAGAGCGGCTTGGATCCCGGCTATGCCGGCCCCGATAACCAGTGCTTTTTTGGTGATCGGGACTTTAATGTGTTGGAGTTCATGGTTTTTTCTGGTTTTTTCGACCATCAACCGGATGAGGTCAATAGTTTTAGCTGTCCCGACCGTTTTATCTTCGTGGACCCAGGAACACTGTTCCCGGACATTGGATATTTCGCAGAAGTAGGGATTAAGGCCGGCTTCGTGGCAGGCGCGGCGGAAAGTCGGCTCGTGCATTTTGGGTGAACAGGCGGCGACGACCACGCCGGTTAGTTTCTTTTCCTTAATGGCTTCTTTGATCAGGTTCTGGCCGGGTGAGGAACACATGTATTTATATTCGACTGAATGGACCACACCCCGGAAGGTGGCGGCGGCTTCGGCCGCCTTGACTACATCCACGGTCCGTGAGATGTTCTCGCCGCAATGACAGATGAATACGCCGATTCGAGCCATGATCTATTTTTCGCTTTCCAGGAGAGTTACTTTTTCCGTTGAAACAAAGTGTAAATTCAGGCCTAATTCTTTGGGGTCGATACCCATGGCCAGTCCGATCAGCTGGGGCAGGTAAATAATGGGCATCTGGTAATTGACGTTATATTTATTTTCTATTTCTTTCTGGCGCATGTCCAGATTGATCTGGCACATCTGGCAGACGGCAATGATCGCTTGCGCTCCGTTTTCTTTGGCGTCTTCCAGGATTTTGTTGCTTAACTCCAGGACCGCTTCCTCATTAGAGACCGTAAAACCGCCGCCGCAGCATTCGATCTTGAATTCCCAGTCCACCGGTTGGGCGCCGAGGTTTTTGACTATTTCGTCCATAAAAACCGGTTGTTCCGGGTCGTCGTAGTTTAATATTTTTGGCGGGTGGACCAGCAGGCAGCCGTAATAGCAGGCTACTTTCAGGTTTTTCAAGCGATCCTTATTTATTTTCGGTTGGATCCGATCCCAGAAACGTTTGAATATCTCGACGCTGTTGATTATATTAATGTCTGGTTGGTAATCAAGCTCCGTGGCTGATTTCATTTCGGCCGGCAGAGAGGCTTTATTTTTAAGTTCATAGTTAGTGGTAATAAGCATGCGGGAACAGAAAGGGCAGGGGGCGAAGAGTTCTTTGAGTCCCTGTTGTTGGGCCAGAGCCAGATTATTATAGGGCAGGGCCATGCCTAGCTTATGGTTGGTGCTGTGGGCGGCCGAGGCGCCGCAACAATGCCAGTTTTTTATTTGTACCAGTTCTACATCGATTTCTTTTAAAACTCGTTCCAGTGATAACGAGTAATCGCGGGCACTGGCTTCTAGCGCGCAACCGGGATAATAGCCTAATTTATAACTCATAATTTAGCACCACTAACTATTCCGAACATCTCTCGAATATTTTTCTGATCGCTTCGATATTTTCTATTTTCGGCGGAAAAAGATTTAATTTTCCGGCGAAGAGCATTTTCGGTGTTTTGTTGACGTCCTGCATTAATGCCAGGGTACGTAATTTATATCTTATGATCAGGCTCATTTCATAGAGTCGGCCGTGAGCCCGGATAACTTCCAGGAATGATTTGTGAAATTTTTGAATCTTTGCTTGTTCCTTGGTGGCCAGTTTTTCTTTGACGGACATTTCGCGGAAGACATCCATCAGGGCGGCGATATCAATTTCTTTCGGGCAGCGGGCGGTGCAGGTAATGCAGCTGACGCAGGACCAGATGGTTTTCGAGGTCAGCACTTCTTCTTTTAATCCCAGCTGGGCGTGGCGGATCAGGGTGCTGGGCGGATAATCCATCTGGAAGACCATCGGACAGGAGGCGGAGCATTTTCCGCATTGATAGCAATTTCTGAGTTTGATGCCAGAAGACTTCTGGACTTCGTTAATAAAAGATGGGGCGTTCTTAAGATTGATTGATTCAGCCAAAGCTTATTTCCTTATGTACGCGCTAAAAGTATTTCAGTGAATTAATTCACTGATTTAAAAAGCATTCTAAAAGTTTTGAGGATTGATGTCAAGAAAAAGGGTGGTGCCGAACGGCCAAAATTTCTTTTTTAAAAATAGATAAAAATATTGACAAAGAAATTTATTTAACTATAATGACGACTTGTCATTTTTGCAGGGGAAAACTATGATCCTAATCAAAAATACATTCGATCTTTGAAAATTTGACAACCAAGGTACGAAACTTGTGAAATCGAACTCAAGGTATTAAGTTTTTCAATTTAAATTTAATTCGATTGGAGAATTTGATTCTGGTTCAGAACGAACGCTGGCGGCGTGCTTAATACATGCAAGTCGAACGAGAAATTCCGACTTCGGTTGGAAGAGTACAGTGGCGAACGGGTGAGTAACACGTGGATAATCTACCCTTAAATCTGGGATAATCTTTCGAAAGAGGGTCTAATACCGGATAATACCGTTGAATGGCATCATTCGACGGTCAAAGGCGGG
>DAOWBV010000240.1 GCA_030633885.1 Planctomycetota bacterium | reverse complement strand
GCTGTGGCGGTTAATCCGGAAGGGTCAAAAGGTACCGTGATTGAGGTAGTGTCCCAGGCCTCATTAGACCAGTTACTATTGCCGTCCCCATTATATGCCCGTATCCGGTAGTAATAAGTCGTATCAGGAGAACGTCCAAGATCAGGGTAAGAAAAAGAACCTGGTGGGATGTCATCAATCTGGATGTAAGTACCATCGATCCCGGTCTTGCGTTGTATCTGGAAGCCATTCTCGTTAGTGGACTCATCATTCCAGTTAAGGTTAATCTGGGAAGAAGATACTGCATTAGCGATCAACCCTGAAGGACTGGCAGGTGGATTAGAAGGTGGTGGTGTATATGGAGGTGGATCGTCGTTGCTCGGAGTAGGAGAACTACTACTGCTGCTAGGACCGCCGCTGGCCGCGGCCGCGACTACGACACCGCCAATGACATAAGGTGAGGTGTACCAGGCACCGGGCGGTTTAGCGGAAACAGCTATTTTTAAGAATTTCGGTTTGGGCTTGAATAGGGTTCCTTTTTTTATTTCGCCCAACTGCATTAAACCCTGCTCGGTATTCTGATAGTGCAGGACTTTGTATTCGTTCAGCTTCCCTGATTTCAGTATCTGCTGATATCGTTCGTAACTGATCTCCTGTCCGTTCAAAAGTACTTTTTGCGGTTTAGCCGCTTCTGTGGCCGGAAGTTTGGTCGCTTTATCCAACATGATGTCTTCTTTGGAAGCGGAATAGATCTTGTAATAATAATTACCCCATTTATTGTCCTTACCTTTGGTCAGGGCCTGAAAGACTTTTTTATCCGTTTGACCGATGGGCGTCGCTTTTTTATGAAATATTTCGAGCAGGTCCCTGGCCCAGATTTTTCCCGGTATCAGGCCGGCACACAGCCCGAAGCAGATCAGCCAGAACGTTAAACTTTTTAAACGATTCGTTATCATAAAAATATTATCTATTCCCTGAAATCCAGCACCATCGGTTTTTCCGTGATCAGTGATTTTCCGTTCTTATCGCCGTAACTGTTCAAAATGATCAGGGTGTGCCGGTCGCCCTCGATGATCATGAGTTTGACCAATCCGGAAAGAGGAATTTCCGGTCCACCCAGACGGGCGTACCATCTTTTTTCGATCCGGTTGGTCCCGGTATTTTTTACCCGGTATTTATCGCAATCAATATACGTTTTCCGGTTATTACGGAAGAGGGTGATTTTTTCCGATTCGATGAAAATTTCATTGTCATGTGTCTGGCTGACCGGCAGGATCATCAGTGTTTCAGTGAAGTTTTTAAAGACTTGTTCCGGGGTCAGGTTAGTCTTCCGGGACCAGATCGAAAGAGGTATTTCAGCTGTGGGCATTACATCAGGTTTGACCCATAATTTTTCGATGATTGGCTGACCCTGATTATTGACGGGGAAACAAACGATTTTCTGGCTTTCTTTGCCTTCGTTGGCGACCAGTTCCAGCCAGATTTGTTTCCCGCGTCTGGATTTTTGTTCCAGAGCGGTGATCTTTATCCGGGAAGTCAGGGTTTCCTTGAAACTCGGGCCGGTCCGCTGGAGTTTAATGATATCATATTTTAACCAACTGCCCGGGACGTAAAAATTTTCCAGGGGGAGCGGTTGGGCGGCCGGTTTCTGGGCGACCAGGTTGGTGCTTAAGCAAACCAGCCCGCCGGCTAAT
>DAOWBV010000079.1 GCA_030633885.1 Planctomycetota bacterium | reverse complement strand
TTTTCTGGCGGCGGGTCGGGTCATCGTTGAACCGCAGAATGATCTGTCTGGTTTTGATCTTGTTTTCCCGGGTCAGTTCGGTCTGGTGTTCCTTGAAATACTGCTTGATCTCGCGCGGGCTGACAAAAACATCGATGAATAGGCCGTCCTGGGTGGCGGGATCATTAAGGTTGGGTCGGCCGATCTTGGTAAAGACGAATTTTTCGCGGGTCATCGTTTTTTTTAGTTCCACCCGGTACCCGGCCAGGTTTAATTCCATCTGGTCCAGCACCTTTTTTTTAAAAGTCGCCGGGGAACCGAGGGTTCTGATCCGGTTTTGTAATTCTTTTTCCACTGATTCGTCAGTAACATTCATACCGGCCTTCCGGGCCGCATAAAAAATCAATTCTTCATCGATCAGGATTTTGAGCGATTCTTCTTTAGTTAAATTATTGATTCTTTGGTGTCTCTGCACTGATTGGCGGGTGACAATTCTTCCGTTAACCAGGGCGGCGATTCCGTCGGTGGATTTTGATTCCACATCAGCGTTTTGGGCCCGGGCGATTAGGTTAACTTCAAGCAGGCCAAGGGCTAATGTCGCCAATAATATTAATAATAGTTTCCGCTGTCTCATAAAAGTGGATATTATAGCAATAATTTTTTGATAGTCAATATAAATCACTTCCCGACGCAGAATTCCGAGAAAATATTGTTGAGGATGTCGTCGGAAACGGTCTGGCCGATAATAGAACCGATCTCATCCAGGGCAGACCGGGAATCAAGGGCCAGGAGTTCAATATCTGAGGGCGGGATGGCCGCGGTTTTTTTCAGGATCCGGACGGCCCGGTCCAAATGGTGCTCGTGACGGGCGTTGATCAGAAAATCAGCCGATCGCGTAGTCAGGGCCGGGGCCTGCGTTAAGCGGACCATCATTTTTTTTAGCCGGTCCAGACCGGTTCCGGTCAAGGCGGAAATGTCAACCACTTTCAGACTCGGGTTTTTGAAGAAACGGCGGATCGCCCGGTGAGTCAACTTGGTCGGCAGATCATTTTTATTGCGGACGACAATGGTGCGGGTCGGGATGATTTTTTGGAAAATGTTCCGGTCATGGTTCGTTAGGGACCGGTTACCGTCAAGAACAAAAAGAAATATATTTGCTTCAGGTAAAGTCTGTTCGGTCAACCGGTTGATCCGGCAGGCTAAAGAAGCGATTTGTTTTTTTACCGATCGGTCCAGGCCGGCGGTATCACGGATCCGGAAAAGGTGCTGACGAAAAAAACAACGGCCTTCGATCACGTCGCGCGTGGTTCCGGCAATGGGAGTGACGATGTTCTGGCGGTCCGGGACGAGTTGGTTAAAGAGACTCGATTTGCCCGCGTTCGGCCGGCCGCAGATGACGGCCAGGGTGCCGGCCGTAAATATTTTCTGTTGACGGGCCGACTTGAGCAGCCGGTTGATCTGACTGATAATTTTTTTTAGATCATTCCGCGTGGCGCGGGGCGTGATGATTTCGATCTCCTGATCGGAAAAGTCCAGGGCCAGTTCCAGACGAGAGATCAAATTGATCAGGGCTTGTCGGATCGCCTGGACGGAGCTGGCGAACCGGCCGGTGAGCAGGTGGCTGGCTAACCGGAATTCCTGTTCGCTCCCGGCCCGGATCAGGTTCAGGACCGCTTCGGCCCTGGTCAGGTCGAGCCGGCCGTTGAGAAAGGCCCGTTTGGTGAATTCTCCCGGTTGAGCGAGTCGGGCGCCGGCGCGAACGAAATGTAATAAGAGCATTTCCAGTAGCGGTTGGGCGCCGAACGTGTGGAGTTCGACCACGTCTTCCCGGGTATAAGAAGCGGGTGCCGGCATTAAATAAAGGGTGACCGGGATGAGGATATTATTTTTTATTTTTATCCGACCGTCAAGGGTTGACCAGGCGGGTCGGGATTTTAATTTTCGGGAACCGGTCCGGCCTTCAGCCATAAAATATTTGTCGACCAATCGGAAAGCGACCGGTCCACTTAACCTGATAATGGCTTTGAGGGAGGTGCCGAGTGGGGTCGAGATGGCGATAATGGTATCGATGACCATTTTATTTCATGTAGACCCGTTTAATGATTTGCTGTTCGACGATCCCGAGCAGGGTGCTGGTGAACCAGAAAAGGGTCAGCCCGGAAGGGACGTTATAGAAAAAGAACAGAAAGATGATCGGCATAAAAGTGAACATTTTCTGCTGGGTGCGGGCCTGGGGGTCCGGTGACTTCGGTTGGGTGAGCGACTGGATTAACCAGGATGCGGTCATGAGAATGGGCAGGACGTGCAGGTAAGGGACGCCGATGAGCGGGAAGGATTGGAACCAGACCGGTAATTGCATCAGCTGGTCCGGTTGAGAAAGGTTATCGATCCAGAGCAGGAACGGAGTCTGGCGCAGTTCGATTGCCAGGTCCAGACCCCAATATAATCCGATGAAGACCGGGATCTGGAAAAACATGGGCAGGCACCCGCTTAAGGGGTTAATGCCGTGCTCCTTCCAGAGTTTTAATTGTTCCGCTCCCAGTTTTTGTTTGTTGTCCTTATGTTTTGCCTGCAGAGCCTTTAATTGCGGCTGAAGTTTCTGCATTTTAAACATGGAGACCTGACCTTTTTTGGTGATCGGAAAAAGGGTTACTTTCATCAGGATGGTCAGGAAGATAATGGACCAGCCGTAATTACCGAAAAAACCGTAAAAAGCGAACAGGATCATGAGCAGGATCTTACTGACAAAACTGAACCAGCCGTAGTTCAACAGTTTGTCCAGGCCCCAGCCGGAGAAGACGGCCAGTTCCTGTTTTTTCTTCGGCCCGGCATAGAAAAGAAATTCCATGACTTTGATATCCTGCGGGTTCAGGGTGAGCGCCGTGGTTCGGGCAGAGCAAGCGATATTTTTAATGGCTTCGTTTTTGAGTTGATCCGGGCTTTGGTTGCTGTTTTCTGATTGCGATTTTTCAGTGGCTTCTTTCAGGTGAGCGCTGTCGATCAGTGGGGTGAACCCAAAAGATTCGATCAGGTCCAGCGATTTCGGGATCAGCACGGCGGCAAAATATTTATTGGACACGCCGGCCCACTGGAGGTTTTTTTCTATGGTTGTTTTGACCAGGTAGGGCGGTTGTCTTTCGCCCAGATATTTTTGTATTTTCTGGGCCGTTAATTTTTCGTTCACGCTCCAGTCGTTATCATCCGCGTCCAGATAACCGCGGAGGCCCATCAGATAGCTCCGGCGGTTGTCCTCATAAGAGATGCCGGCCACGCCGGTCAGGGAAAGCCTGGTTTGGATCCGTTGTTCTGAAATATTTTTAATGAACACTTTGATATCCAGGGCGTAACTGTTTTCGGGCAGGTGAAATTCTTTTCTGATCTCCAGTCCTTCCGGCGTAGTGTAGAGGAAGATGATCTGATCGGGTTTTTCGCTTGGCAGAACTTCCCAGTTAATGGTGGCCAGGTCAGGTCGAACTGGCCCGCCGGGTTGAGTCAGTTCAGTCAGGGTCAACGGATACCGGTCCGACTGGAAGTTCCGAATCAGGGCCAGGTTTTTATTTTTATCTTTGGCGGCGACGTATTTTTTCAGGGATAATGATTCCAACCGGGCTCCCTGGTTACTGAAAACCGCGATTAAATAGTCGGTCTCAATGGTTTTTCTGGTCAGCGCCACTTCGGGGTGGATGGTGGTAAGCGCGGTCGGAGTGACCGGGACCGGTTCCGCGGTCAGGCCGGTGGCCGGCGCGGTCAGAGTAGTGTTGTTCGGTTGGGTCGTCACCGGTGCCGCCGGAATGTTAGGTTCCGGTTTCTTACGCGGCCAAAATAACGGCGCGACGAAATTCATGTAGAAAACCCAGATAATGATGGCCAGAGCGATAAAGAGTAAAGATTTTTTGTCCATTATGATTTACTTAGCTTGATAAGTTAATTTGGTGTTACATTTCGGGCAGCTGATCAGGTCTTTTTCTTCGACCCAATCGCGCTGGGCGCCGCATTTGGGGCAGGGGCGTTTGGCTTTGTCGATGAGCATAACCGGAATATCATCTTCGATCCCGTACTGACAGCCGCAGTCCGGGTTGGTGCAGTGCAGTTCGTTAGCTGTTAGTTTCAGGTCTTTTTTGCAGAACGGGCAGGCCATAATGTCCAATAATTTTTTATCGATCATTGCGCACCTCTTTCTAATGCTAACATTTTTTCTTTTAATCGCGGTCCGGCCAGCGCGGAAAACTGTCCCAGGGTGCCGTTGCCCCGGATTACCCGGTGGCAGGGAACCAGCAGGGGCCAGGGGTTTCGGGCCAGGGCATTGCCGACGGCCCGGGCGGCGCGCGGTTTTTTTAACTGCCGGGCCACCCAGCCGTAAGTCCGGATGGTACCGGGTGGTATTTTCCGGACGACCCGGTAGACTTCCCGATGGAAACCCGGTTCCGTGGCCAGGTTTAATTTTGTCCGGAAGTTCCAACGGCCGGTCTCAAAGTAATTTCTGACCGACCGAATAAAATCCTGGAAAGGAGCTTGGTCCGGACGCAGGTCCGGGTACTTCATCTTGATCCGCCGGTTGACCCGCGACCGGGCCGGGGCCGGGAGGATCACTTCTCTGATTTGCCGGTGGTCACCGATCACGCCGCACCAGCCGAGTTTTGTCCGGAAAATTAAGTAGTTCATAGTAACAGAAAAATATTCAAAAGCAAGTTTTTTAACTTATTCAACGATGATGATCCAGAGGGTTGGGTAATAATCGATCGGGCTGATCGGGAAGCGGCCGCCTTTATTTTGCGACCAGCCGAAAACATAGGTCCGGTTTTCGAGCTGGAATCGTCGGCGGCAGAATTCCAGGAGTCGTTGCTGATAGCGGGCGGTTCGAGACTGCGTACCCAGGCTGGTTTTCCATTGGACCGCCGAGATGGCCGGTTTTTTTGGAGTGAGTAGAGTTTCCGACCAGCTTGGTAGATCACCCAGAAAAAAATGATCGTTCTGATCGACCAGATAAGCGTTCCGGAGATAAACTTCGCTTTCGTTGATGAAACGATGAGTTCCGGCCAAGGTGGTGATCTTCATATTGAGGTCTGACCGCGGGGTCGATTTTTCGAAAAGAGTCAGTGCTTCGTTTCCGATCAGGTGAGCCGGCAGTAATATTTTTTTCTCAAGGTCGTCATCGTTATAAAGCGAGATGGTCAGCGGGTTATTTAAGAGTTCCGCTTCATCGCGGAACAGAGGCCGGATGGTTTCCTGCCGGTATTTGATCGGAATGGAGACCGGTTCCGGGCGCAGGCTGCTGAGAGAGAAGAAGCTGTGTTGGTGGCTGATCTTTTCGTTCGGGTGGCGAATAATGACTTGTACGCTTTCACCCGAGATGAGTGAACCGGGCCGGAAGAAAACGGTCAGCATGGCCAGAGTGACCAGGATCGAGGCCAGGCCGATCCCGGCGAAAGCCAGGGCTGGTTGTTTTTCCTGGTTGGTTCTGAGCCGGAAGACCAGAATGATCAAACTGATAAAAAAATAAAAGAGCAGGGCCCTAAAAATAGTTTTTCGGAATCGGTAATGGCCGGACGGCGGTTCGAATAGCCGGATCACGTCCGGTCGCAGGCTGGGGTTGGTCGGTCGTTCCGATGTTAATTTGTGCAGAGTTTCCAAGTTTATTTTACCGCCTTGGTAGATCAGGATATTAACCAGTCCGGAATCATGCCAGCGGGCCAGGGTGTCTGCCAGGCTCGGCGTTTTCAGTCCGTCGGCGGATAGGACTAACAAGTTCGGTGTTTCATAGACGGCGAGATCGACCGGAAGTTCTTCCGGGAAAAAAGAAAACCAGCGAACGTGCCGGGACGCGTCGGAAAATTTGGCAAACTCCCGGCGGAAAGTATCGGCTATTTTCCGCTCGACCCCGATCAGGAACTCATTGTCTTTTACTTCCTTCAATGACAGGTTCAACGGCTCGGTGATCGATTGGCCGGTCTGATGATCGAGCTGGCTTAACATCAGGCGGGGGTGGCTGGAATGAATCAGGATCAGTCCGGAGATCTCCCGGGTGGATCCGGGCGGCATTTTCAGTGAAAAAATATGGTTTGTATTATCGATTTGTAAATTGATTGTACCGGTAAAAGCCTGCGGACCGGTTTGCATCCGGACTTTCAGAGGTGTCCAGTGACCCCGCCGGTAATAACCTTTAAAGCCGATCTTAATCGAGTCCGCGTCCAGGATCATGGCGTCTGACGCATTCGCCTGAGCCGCCAGTGGGATGATTAAGAAAAACAGGAACAGCAGTAAAATAAATTTAAGTTTCATGTCTTTTTCAGTTTTAAATTCCGGGCGATCAAAAAGCAAAGCGTGATAGCCAGTAGAAGCATGCTTTGCATCAGCCACTTGTCATAAAAGATATTCGGCTGGTCCAGCCGGCTGATCAACCAGAAAGGGTTAACGGCCAGAAGACCGGAAGTGGTTTGCCCGGCCAGTTCCAAGCGCAGATAAAATAATACGGGTCCGGCTCCGAAGAGCAGGAAAAAGAACAGGTAATACCAGCGTTTTAAATTTATCCGACTGATATCTTCCAATGCGATCAGGCAGATGATTAGTCCTCCGTAAAACAGTAAAAACAGTTGCTGGAGAACAAGGGCGGCGGTCGGGACGCGGCCGAACCAGGCGGTGATCATGGTCAGCGGCAGGAAAAGTATCAGAAACGATATTAATGAAAAGAAACAGGATGATATTTTTACCGGCGTTTTGTTCCGGCTGGCGATCAGCAGGGGCAGGAGACCGGCGATAAAGAATAATTTGGAGTATTCCAGGAGGATGATCAGTGATTCCGGTGCCAACCAGTCAAAGGGCTGTCGGTCCAGAACGAACAGGGCGATCAGACCCATGGTCAGCCAGAGCCAGGCGAGTGAGATGAGCAGGTGATGACGATTATTCATAGTTAATATCAGGTAAAAAGACTCTATATATTATAAAGGTTCAGGGGTCAGGTCAACAATTTTGGGGTCTCATTCTTGACCCCGTTAGAGATTAATGGTATAAATATAACCATAGTTCGTTATTTAAAGACGAAATTTTTTTACATAAAGTCATAAAATTTATGAAATGTCCTTTTTGCAAAAGTAACCGGGACGAAGTTCTGGATTCCCGTTCAGCCGAAGAAGGTTTTGCCATGCGCCGGCGCCGGCGGTGCTTGAAGTGCAAGCGTCGCTACACTACTTACGAGCGCCGGGAAGCAAGTTCATTGAAAGTCATCAAAAAAGACGGTTCGCGCGAACCGTTTAAAAGGGAAAAAATAAAGACCGGTCTCAATAAAGCCTGCGAAAAACGGCCGGTGTCGATCGAGAAAATAGAAGAGATCGCCTCGCGGACCGAACGGGAATTGTACGATAAATACGACGGCGAAGTGCCCATTCGGCGGGTCGGTGAGATCGTTATGCGCGAGTTGAAAAAAGTCGACCAGGTGGCTTACGTCCGTTTTGCCTCAGTTTACCGTCAGTTCAAAGACGTGAAAGAATTCCTCAAAGAACTCAAACCAATGCTGAAACACAAAGGGTAAATACGCGTTATTGTAATGCTCTGTTTTGAGAAAATGCGGTGAGGAATGATCTTCGCATTCTTATCCCGATGGGCGCGCAAGCGATCCCATCGATCACCTTGAAATCGTAACCATCCCTCTTTTTGTAGTAGGCGACCCAATAGGGATAGTAGAATTTATTTATGTCAGTTATGCCTTCCATCGTTGGAGGATGTCTTCGATGAAAACCGAACTTGACCAATAACCACTGATATTCGTCCAAAACCTTATTTTTAGCTTTTTCCACCTCAATACGGAAATTAAAGTGCGGGACATTCGTCTTGTCAATAAAGTTAAGATTCGCTATCTCTAAAAATGCGAAGTCCCCGAGCAGACCATCCGAAGCAACTGAGATCTCCCTCTTTTTTTTCCGGTCGATAATAGAGATCTTGAACAGATAATAGGGGAAGTAAATCAACTCTATCTTTTCGGGCTCCGGGTTGCGGCGTCTAAAAGAAAGTCTGCTCCGTTTATTGAGCCTCTTTAATGCGTCATCTTTTTGAATTAATGGTTTTACAAACATTATTTTTGTTTTGTATCGTCAGTAGTCTTTTTTGCCCTTCCTTTAAAGAAAGCCAGTAGTCCTACCGCCAACAGTATTATCCCGGCGATCAAATTGGTCAATTTACCAATTAAATCTTCTGGCGCATAGATAGCGATTATCATTAGCGCTCCCAGGGCTATCCAAAACAATCCCATTACCTCTAATGGATTAGGGCCGCTTTCTTTTTTTTGTTCTTTTTCATCCATAATCGCTCCTTTCTTTTTAAATCGTTGCTTTCGTCGCGGAGTTTACCCCGTCATTTACGGATCTCCTGATACCCGAAGTTCAATCCAACCTAAAACGTTATGTATAGGATTATCTGGACTGTCAAAACAACAACCGCCCAGAGTCTCAGGTCCCGCCAAACCTTTTTGTCGGGAGCACCTTTGAAGATATAGTCTTTTGGTCTTGTCCAGGCCCAAATTATTATGGTAATAAAGAAGATAGTTCCGGTAATTTTCGCCCAATACAATGGAAGATCTTTCAGCCACTCGATCATTTTATTTACTCCCTTCTGCTCTGTTAGAGAGATTATCCTGAATATTTTTATCCTTCATCACCAAGCCGTAGACCAGGCCTCTCAGTTTTTCGACTGGTTCTGGTTTGGTAAGCCGGCTTATTAGAACATTGAGGAGCACCGTTGCGACAAAAGACCACCAGGCTACATAG
>DAOWBV010000180.1 GCA_030633885.1 Planctomycetota bacterium | reverse complement strand
ATAAGGGTATCACCAGCCAGGATGTCAGAGTGCCGGCTAAACCCAGGGCGGCTCACGGTGTGGGTTGCACCGAAGCTCCCCGTGGGACCCTCATCCATGATTACGAAACGGATGAGGATGGGTTGTTGACCAATGTTAACCTGATCGTCGGAACGACTCACAATAACGCTTCGATCAACATGTCTGTCAAGCAAGCGGCGATGACCTTGATCAAAGATGGTAAGTACGATCAGGGCTTGATGAACAAGATCGAGATGTCTATCAGAGCCTACGATCCTTGTCTCTCGTGTTCGACCCATAATCTTGATGGGACTTTACCGGTGAAGATTGCGGTAAAAAATTCTTCTGGTAAAGTAATTGATACTTTGGTAAACTAAAAAAACAGAGTGCCCCTCTCCGGTATTATGCCGGAGAGGGGACCTGTTCGTGGAAAGTAAACATGGAATCTAATAACGATCATTACAGTAAACATACATTAGTATTGGGTTGCGGCAACATTCTTTACGGCGACGATGGGTTTGGCCCGGATGTGGCCGATTATCTTTTAAGTCATTATAATATTCCGGACAATGCCGCCGTTTTTAATCTGGGTCTGAGTACCCGCGGATTTATTTTTAATATTTTATTGAGCGACCGGAGGCCGAAACGTATTGTCATTGTGGATGCGATCACTTGCGAGGGGCACAAAGCCGGTGAACTTTTTGATTTACCGCTGGATAACCTGGTTAAGGAAAAAGTCGATGATTTTTCTTTGCATCAGGGGCCGACATCTAATATGTTAAGAGAACTGAGGGATTTTTGCGGAATCGAAATTATTATTATTGCCTGTCAGCCGGAAAGTATTCCTGAGGCAATGAAAAGGGGGTTATCCGAACCTTTACAGAAAGCAGTCATTCAGGCCAGCGACCTGATTTTTAATAAATATTTGAATAGCGTAGAGCAGAGAGCATATAGCGTATAGTTATTGCTTTCTAAGTTCTTAGCTCCAAGTTTCTAAGGAGAAATGAAATGTCAACTCAAACAGTTTCCAGTGAGTCCTTACAGGATAAACGCAGCGAATCTGCCCTTGTCCCGGACGCTAAATTTATGAAACAGATGAATGATGAAGTTAAGGTCAATGTTAACCTTTGCTATCAGTGCCGGAAATGTTCGGCCGGGTGTCCGATGAGTGCCGACATGGATTATACGCCGGTTCAGCTGATCCACGCTATCCGGCTGGGCTTAAAAGAGCTGGTGCTTAATAGCAAGACCATGTGGATGTGTTCTTCCTGCCAGACCTGTACGACCCGTTGTCCGCAGGAAGTGGATATTGCCAGGATCATGGATGCGGCCAAGATCATGGCGATCGCTGAAGGGATAAAGCCGCCTGTTTCCAGTGTCCATACATTTAATAAGGCGGCCCTGAGGAACATTAAATGGTTTGGCCGGATGTATGAGTTAGGGTTGATCGGTGATCTCAAGATGAGAACTTTTGAATTCTTTAAGGATATGGGGTTGGGAGCTAAAATGTTTTTCAAGGGTAAGTTGAAAATAGTTCCGAGTTTGTCTCCGCTGAGGACCCTGACGACGTGGAAAATATTTTCGAGAGTGAAAAAGAAGGAACGTAGTTCGTGATTCGTGTTAACGAATAACGAAAAAAGGAGTTAACCATATGAAGTACGCTTATTATCCCGGTTGTTCTCTGCATTCTACTGGCGCCGAATTTGATGTTTCTTTTAAAGCGGTCTCCGGGAAACTGGGGATTGAGTTGGAAGAAGTGCCGGGTTGGGTCTGTTGCGGGACTTCGCCGGCCCACGCCAGCTCGCATCTGCTGGCGACTGCTTTACCGATCAAGAATTTAGCTCTGGCTGAATACGCCCAGGCTAAAGAGGTGGCCGTGCCCTGCGCCGCCTGCTATTCGCGTTTCAAATCGGCTTTGTACGATATCGATCAGGATGAGAAACTTAAAGAGGATGTCAAAGAAGTCATCGGTTCGTCTTTTCAGGGTAAAGTGAAAGTGCTTCACCCGCTGGAAATTTTTGCCGGTTTACCGGTGGCTGAGTTAAAGGATAAGGTGAAAGAAAAGCCGGTTAATACCAAGGTCGTTTGTTATTACGGTTGTCTGCTGACCCGTCCGCCCAAGGTTATGCAATTCGACAATGTCGAGTATCCCATGACCATGGATCAGGTCTTGGAAAATGTCGGTTACGAAGTGCTTGATTGGTCATATAAAACAGATTGTTGTGGCGCGACTTTTGCCTTGACTGAAACAGACGCGGTGTTGAGGTTATGCGAGAAGATATTAAAAGATGCTCAGGAAGTTGGCGCTAACGCCATTGCCGTCGCCTGTCCGCTTTGCCATGCTAACCTCGATACCCGCCAGTCGGACATTAACGCTAAATATAATACGCAGTATAATATTCCTATTTACTACTTTACTCAATTGATGGGGCTGGCTTTTGGTTTTACGCCCAAAGAATTAGGCGTTAATAAACATTTAACCGAAGTTCCTGTTTAATAATAGGGGGTGGATTATGCACGAATGGGGTATAACGCAGGATCTGGTTAGCGAGGTTAAGAAACAGGCTCTTCAGAATAATATGAAAAAAGTGTCGAAAGTCGAGATCGCGTTAGGCAAAAAGGCCGATCTGACCCAGCAGGCACTGGAAACCTGTTTTCAGGCGTTGATTAAAGATGATAGTCTTCTTAAAGAGTCTACCTTGGAGATAAAAAACACTGAAGATCATAAGATCATTGTTAACACGATTCAGGGAGAACAAGACTGATGACTATTCCAGCGTCGTTGGAAACCGGCTATCTGGAAAATATTTTAACCCGAACCGGCCGTCCTTCAAACCGGACGATTAAGGCGATTATTGAAAAGGCCGGGGCGAAAAAAGGGTTGTCGTTGGAAGACGTCGGGCATCTGGTTAACCTCAAGGATCCGCAATTAATCAATTATCTTTTTCGGACAGCTTCTCAAATCAAGCAGGATATTTACGGTGAACGTCTGGTTTTCTTTGCCCCCTTATATGTTTCTGATTATTGTGTTAATGATTGCGAATATTGTAATTTTCACAGTCGGAATAAAGAATTAAAACGTCGACAGTTGTCTTTAGAAGAAGTAGAGGAGCAAACAAAATTCCTGATCAACGAAGGGCATAAACGGATTTTACTGGAAGCTGGCGAAGATCCGGTTAATACCCCGATTGATTATATTGCCGACGTCATTAAAAAGATATATTCGGTCCGGACATCCAAGGGGAAGATTCAGCGGATCAATGTCAATATCGCCGCCACCACCGTTGAGAATTACCGGAGATTAAAAGAATCTAATATCGGCACTTATCAGCTTTTTCAGGAAACGTATCATCAGCCGACTTATGAAAAATTACATCGCGGTCCCAAGGCGAGTTTTGAACGCCAGATTACCGCTCACCTGCGTGCTTTTGAGGGCGGGCTTGACGATGTTGGCATAGGCGTTCTTTTCGGTCTGGCTGACTGGCGGTTCGAAGTGCTTGCCCTGGTCGCCCATAGTATTTATCTTGATCAAACTTATAACGTTGGTCCTCATACTATCTCAGTTCCGCGGATCCGGCCGGCGGATACGGTTTCTTATCAACCGGCTGCTCCGGTCTCCGATGATGATTTTTTAAAACTAATTGCGATTTTGCGGCTGGCGGTTCCTTATACCGGGATGATTATTTCCACTCGGGAATCATCTCAGGTCAGGAAAGCCGCTTTTAAGATCGGTATTTCCCAAACCAGCGCCGGATCAGTTACGGTGACCGGTGGTTACGGTCAAAAAAACAGCCAGCCCCAGTTTTCTATTTCTGATGAACGATCTTTAGAAGATGT
>DAOWBV010000155.1 GCA_030633885.1 Planctomycetota bacterium | reverse complement strand
TTGTCATTACTTTATTGCTTTCCATGCAGAATGGACGACTGGCTGTTTCCGGTCAGACTTTTACGGATTCCTGTTTCCAGGTGGTTTCACTGAGTACTTCGACCGGTTTTACCACGGCGAATTTTGACGCCTGGCCTAATCTGGTGCGGATCATTCTAATCATACTGATGTTCATCGGTGGTTGCGCCGGTTCCACGGCCGGAGCGCTGAAACAGATCCGGTTTATTGTTATTCTGAAAGTCATTTCCCGCGAGTTTACCCAATTGATCCGGCCGCGTCAGGTGATTCCGATTCGCGTAGGCACGGTGACCCTGGCGGAAAAAGCCGTTATCAACATCATGGTTTTCTTTTTTCTTTATGTCGGTCTTTTCGTGGTGGTTAGTTTGTTGATGATCGCGTTGGGTCTGGACCTGACCAGCGCTTTCAGCGCGGTGGCGGCCAGTATTACCAACGAAGGTCCGGGTCTGGGAAGCGTTTTTGCAAACTTTGCTCACGTCCCGGTCCTGGGAAAATATTTGTTGATGTTCTGTATGCTGGTCGGCCGGCTTGAGGTCTTCGGCGTATTGATTTTATTATTGCCGTTAGTTTGGGAAAAATAATAAATTTATTTGTATTTAAAATAAAAATGATTATAATGTTGCATCGTTTAATTTTTAGTTAAAGGATAGGAGAACCTGAGTTATGAAATTAAGACCGTTAGGAGAAAAGATCATTGTGACCCGGGTGGCGGCCGAAGAAAAAACCAAAGGCGGGATCGTTTTGCCCGATGCGGCGAAAGAAAAACCGCAGGAAGGCAAAGTACTGGCCGTAGGTGAAGGTCGATTGACTGAAGACGGACAGCGGCAAAAATTAACAGTCAAAAAAGGCGACCGGGTTTTGTTCACCAATTACGCCGGTAATGAAATAAAAGTCGGTGGTCAGGAATACTTGATCATGACCGAGGATGACGTGCTGGCCGTGGTGCAGCTGTAAGTGAAAATTTAAATGACATTTACCCCGCGCGAAATATTTTTAACCAAAGGTGTCGGTCGGCACCGGGAAGAAGTGGCCAGTTTTGAGGAAGCGTTGCGCGATGCCCAGATCGCCCGTTTGAACCTGGTTCACGTTTCCAGTATTTTTCCGCCGCATTGTCTTTTGATCTCCTGGGAAAAGGGTCTGAAAAAATTACGGGACGGCCAGATCACTTATTGCGTGCTCAGCCGGAACTCGACCAATGAGTACCGCCGTTTGATCGCTTCTTCCGTCGGGTTGGCCATTCCGGCGGACCGGAACCAGCATGGTTATCTTTCCGAGCACCAGAGTTTCGGGGAGAACGAACGGCAGGCGGGTGATTACTCCGAAGATCTGGCCGCGTCGATGCTAGCCACGATTCTGGGGATAGAGTTCGACGCTGATGCGGCCTGGGATAAAAAGAAAGCCATTTGGAAGATCAGCGGTCGGTTCGTTAAAACCACCAACGTTACCCAAACCGCATTCGGTTATAAAAACGGTATCTGGACCACCGTTGTGTCTGCGGCCGTTTTCCTGCCTTAAGTAGCGGTTTTTATTTTAACCGCGATAAATGATTTTCGATTATCTGTTGCTGATCAAAATTTTTTATTAACAACTTCTCAGCTGAAGTGCCGGCCAGGGCATCGGCCGGGCAAAGGCCGATCAGTTCGCTATTCTGGATAGTCACGCCTAATTTCTGCGCTTCCTTTTTAACGTCAGTGAAAACCGTTTCCATGGAAGTGATCTGGTAATTCGTCAGGTTCATTGTTACTTGAGCGGCTTTTTTACCCGATTCTTCAACCAGCATGCCTAAGGCCTTGACGGCCGGTCGGCCGCCGTTCGATTCCCGGATCGTCCGGGCGATTTTTTTTGCGATTTTGAGATCATCGCTGGCTAAGTTGATGTTGTAAGCGATCAGGATCATCCGCGCGCCGACGGCCGTTGCCCCGGCGGTCGGATGAATTTTACTTGGTCCGAAATCAGGTTGCCGGTCCGGATCACGGCCAATCGCTGTTTTCAATCCTTCAAATTCACCCCGGCGGACTTCGGCCAGATTTTTATAGGCCGGCCGGGTAGCCGCTTCTTCATAAAGAAAAACGGGTATTTGAAGTTTATCACCGATTATTTCGCCCAGCTCCCGGGCCAGATTAACGCATTCGGCCAGGCGGATATTTTTTAACGGGACCAAAGGGATCACGTCGGTCGCGCCCAGGCGAGGATGTTCGCCTCGGTGTTTGGTCAGGTCGATCAGTTCCTTTGCCTTTCGCGTAGCTTTAAAAGCGGCCTCGATGACAGCGGCTGGCGGACCGGCGAAAGTGATGACCGAACGATTATGACTGGCATCCATTTCGTGGCCCATCAGGATGATCCGAGGGACAGAATTTATTTCTTTAACGATCGAATCAATTACTGACGGACGCCGGCCTTCGCTGAAATTAGGAACACATTCTATTACTTGCATGATCCAGTGATTACTAATTTACCTTTCTTGATGACTGTGTCGGCTAGGTTAACGCCGAAATGGTAGGGTAGATGGTTATAGGATGGTGCTTGCCAGATGACCAGGTCGGCTTGGTATCCTGGTTGGAGGCGGCCGATTTTCCGGCCGCGGTCGATCGCGTAAGCGGCGTTAATGGTCGAAGCGGTCAGAGCTTCGGCCGGTGTTAATTTCATCATTACGCAAGCCAGGGTCATGATCAGGGGCATTGATTCGGTCAGGCTGGTGCCCGGATTAAAATCAGTAGCCAGGGCCAGGGGCAGGCCGGTGTCGATGATCCGGCGGCCCGGCGCGTAGTCTTTCAGTCCTAAAGTCAAAGTGGTGCCGGGCAGGATCACCGGCATAACGCCTTTTTTCTTCATTGATTGAATTCCCTGATCGGATACGGCCATTAAGTGATCGGCCGAGACCGCGTCTAACTCCGCGGCCAGTTGGGCACCGCCTAAAGGAGCAAACTCGTCGGCGTGAAGTTTAAGCTTGAATCCATGTTCTTTGGCAGCTTGGAGGATATCCCGCGATTCGTCGATTTCAAAGACGCCTTTTTCGCAGAAAATATCACAGAATTCGGCTAGTTTTTTTCGGGCGACCGCCGGGATCATTTTTTCTTTAACCAGTTTAACGTAACCGGCCGGATTATTTTTGTATTCGGAGGGAATATCATGGGCACCCAGGAAAGTGGGGACTAATTCCAGTGGTTGTTCGGCGTTTAGATCATGGATTACTTCCAGTAATTTTATTTCGTCGTCAACGGTCAGTCCGTAACCGCTTTTAGCGTCGATGGTGGTCGTGCCGGAACGGATAAAATTACGCAGGTATTGGCGGGCGTTGGTTTTTAAAGCCGCTTTGTCGGCTGCCCGGACTTTTTGGACGGTTGATTTTATCCCGCCGCCCCGGGCGGAAATTTCCTGATAACTGGCCCCTTTAAGTTTTAATTCGAACTCATCTGCCCGGTCACCCATAAAAACCGGATGGGTGTGGGGGTCGATTAGTCCGGGGGTGACCGTTTGTCCTCGGGCGTCAATGGTTGAGCCGGCCTGGTATTTGCCCAGGAGTTCTTTCGCCGGGCCGGTTTCCAGGATCCGGCCGTCGTTAATTGCCACGGCACCGTTTTGTATGATACCCAATTCATTCATTTCTACCGGACCCCGGCGGGGACGGTCCGGTCCGGCCAGCGTAACGATTTCCTTAGCGGGAGCGATCAGAAGATCAATTTTTTTCATGGTAGTTTTTCTCTGAATGATAATCTATCAAAAAATAAATCGTTCGTCAAAAGATAAATTTTTTTCTCGATTTTTCATTTGAAGTTGTTATAATAATTACCAGATCTGAAAAGGAAATTTTTGATATGAATGTCGGGACCTGGGAATTATTTTTGGTCGTGGTTGTTTTGCTGGTTTTATACGGGCGCCGGTTACCTGACGTTACCCGAGCTTTGGGTCGCGGTCTGAGCGAAATAAAACGTAATCTTCGGGGGATCAAGGACGACATTACCCAGATTGAGACCGAATCGCTTTCCGCGAAAAAAAAACCGGATGAGCCTGGGGATAAATCCGGCGATGATAAGAAAACGGGCGAAAAAAAGATACCGGACCTGCCTTATTCCGATAAACAGGATCTGAGCGGTTAATCTTATATTAGGGGGACAGCTGTTATGCCCAAGATAGCCATTCTTAATACTTCCGCCAAAGGGAAAGAATTTGATGTTCCGGACGTGACCATTATTGGTCGTTTGCGGACCAATCCGGTCGCGATCGAAGATTCCATGGCTTCCCGCGAGCATACCAAGATCTCCAAAGAGTCTGATGGTTATCACGTCGAGGATTTAAAGAGTCGGAATGGAACGTTGCTGAACGGGAACAAAATTGAAAGGAATAAATTGGTGCCGGGCGATGTGGTCACCGTCGGCCGGACGGAGATGCGGTTCGAAGAAGGCGAAGTCAAAGCTTCCGAAGATCCGACCGGTCCGATCAGCCCACCGGCCGAAGAGGTGAATGAGGAAAAAGAAATTGATCAAAAGGAAGATAAAAAAGAAGCTACTCACGCGCCGTCCGAGCCAGACAAAGTAAAACCGCCGGCCCCGTCGCCCGGGTCAGCCAGCGACGGACCTTCGACCGGGATTAAGATTGTCTATATTTTCATGATTCTAATATTTTTCGTCATGTTACTTTTCGGGGCTAAATTTGCCAGCGAATTTTTAATTGCCCGCATGATGGAAACGAATAAACCGGCTCCGGAAAACGTTCAACCGGAA
>DAOWBV010000234.1 GCA_030633885.1 Planctomycetota bacterium | reverse complement strand
AGGAAGGCATCAAGATCAACCCGATTTACGCGGGCGATGCTGCTCAAGCCACGTTTAAAGCATTGGAGTTGGAAGGTAACCGGGTGATCAATGTGGCTGGCGCTGAAGTGATCAGTATACGCCAGCTGGCAGAAACTATTGGTCAAATCTTAGGGAAAAAACCAAAATATGAATTGACAAAAGGCGCGCATATGAATAACCTGATCGGTAATATTGAACAGATGAAAGTACAACTTGATTTTACGCCGTCGACTTTGTTGGTTAAAGGACTGACCAAAGTCATTAAAGCTCAGATATGAACCCGGTGACGGGTGGAAAACATTTTAACGGGAGCGTTTGAATTGAAAGTTCTTCACTGTCCATCTGATACCGGGTCAAACGCCTGGTTTCTGTCTCAGGCCGAGCGCCAATTGGGCCTGGATAGCCGGGTAGCGGTTTTTCATTCTCAGTGGTTCAATTACCCGGCCGACATCAAACTGCATTTCGAAAAAGTTTCCCGTTTGCGTAAAGAATGGCGGCGGTGGAAGTTTTTTTTCTCCTCCCTTAAGCAATACGATATTTTTCATTTTAATATGGGCAGTTCCCTGATCGATTATTGGAAATTCGGATTGCCTTACCTGGATGTGCCATTTTTAAAAAAAGCAGGCAAAAAAATCATTATTACCTTTCAGGGATGCGAGATCAGGTTAAAAGAGTCCTGTCGGTCTGATTTTTCGCTTTCGGCCTGCGCTGAGTGTGATATCAAGCAATGCACCCCGGCCTGGGATGACAAAAAAAGGAAAAAGATCCGAAAAATATCCGAATGCGCTCACCGGCTTTACGCCATGAATCCTGATTTGATCCATGGCTGTCCCCGGGCGGAATTTTTGCCGTACAGCAATGTGGATATCACAACCTGGACACCCCGACCCGCAGCCCGGTTTGGCCGGAAGATAAAAATAATCCATACGCCGACTAATCGCAGTATTAAAGGCACAAAATATGTCATCAAGACGGTCGAGCAATTGAAACAGGAAAATTATCCGGTGGAACTGGTGTTGGTCGAAAACACTCCGCATCAGGAAGTAAAAAAATTGTATCATCAGGCGGATATTATGATCGACCAACTTTTGGTAGGTTGGTACGGTGGGTTCGCGGTGGAGGCCATGGCTTTGGGAAAACCGGTCCTGGCTTATTTACGAGAGGAGGATCTAAAATTCGTGCCATTTCGTGACCAGATACCCATTGTCCGTACCAGCCCACAAACCCTAGCCGATGATCTCAAGCCTTTGATTGCGGACGCTAAATTAAGAAAAACAGTAGGCGAACGCGGTCGGGCTTACGTCGAAGAATTCCATGACCCGCTCAAGATCGCGTCCCGGATGATTAAAACGTATCAATCATGTTAAAAGTTTTACACGGCATTCGTAATATCGGCAATATGGCCTGGGAGGTTTCCCGCGCCCAACGCAAGTTGGGTATTCAGGCCGATGCCTGTTCTGTTTCTCAGCGGTTCGCCTATCAGGCCGATATTTCACTCAATCCTAAAAATCCGTTCCAGGCCGCGCGCTTAACTTCATTCCTGCTGACCGCACCGTTGAAATACGATATTTTTCATTTTTATTATGATCTTTCTCTGTTACCGTTTTCTATCGACTTGCCTTTTCTCAAAGCGATGGGCAAAAAAGTTTTTTTCTGGTTCTGCGGTTGCGATACCCGGGGCCGCGAAGTCACCCTAAAAAAATATCAGTACAGCGGGTGCCGGGAATGCCGGCCGGTCCGGTGTACTCCCTGGCGCAGTTCGCTCATTCGGTTGGCCCGGCAGTACGCCGACGCGGTATTCTTTACCACCCCCGACCTGGCTGAATTCCTGCCCGGGGCGACCTGGCTGCCGGCGCCGATAAATTTGGACCAATGGCCGGTGCAAAAAATAACTCCGGCCAAAAACAAAAAGATCCGGATCGCGCACGCTCCGACCAGCCAGGCGCTTAAGGGTACTCGCT
>DAOWBV010000157.1 GCA_030633885.1 Planctomycetota bacterium | reverse complement strand
CTTGGCACCCTAAAGGGTGCCCCACCCAATTATCACCGTGCGCTAGTACTTTTTTTGTAAAATATAATTTTAAACGGGGGTAACGCCCAAGTATTTTTTAATCATTTTCACATATTGAGGAAACGCTTGTTCCGGTTCAGGAATATCAGGTTGCCAGACTTTTTCCCATTCATATGAAATATACCCTTGATACCCATATTTCGCGAGGACTTTCAAGACGTTGGGGATCGGCACATCTCCATCGCCGACGAACGTTAACCTTGCTTTTTTACCATCCCAAACGGAATCTTTAATATGGACAAGTTTCAGGTAGGGCATAAGCAATTCGGCGGTTTTTTCAATCGGTTCTCCCGTCCAAAAACAATTACTGACATCCCAGATTACGCCAACTGATCGATGGTTTGTTGTTTTCATTACCGCTGATACCATTTCACCGATCAGAAAGCTATCATGTGTTTCAAGCGCGACAAAGATATTTTTTTCTCCGGTACTTTGGGCGAAATCACCCAGTTGAGATAAATTATCAGCTAAATAATTTACGGCGTTTGCCGGGGTTACCCCTGAAGGAATAAAGCCACCAAAAACGCGGACTAAAGGAGCTCCTAATTTACCGGCGAGCGTAATATAGTCTTTGGCTTCTTCCCGATGCTGTGTTATTTTATCATTTTCGCGCCAGGATAAACTTGCCGAAGAATCCACGCTGACTATATCGATACCGGCATTTTCAAACGACTGGCGTGTTCGGGCGATACGTTCCCCGGAAAATTCAGGTGTCTGGCGAATATCAAGCGTACTGTTTATGCCGCGTAATTCCACCCCTTGAAAACCATAGCTTGAGGCCATGGTTATTACTTTGTCGAGTGACCAGACAGGACATCCCAGAGTACTAAATGCAAGTTTCACCAGATTACCTTTTATAAATAGGGCCCGATTGATACGGGTTTATATTAGGGCGGTTTCTGATCCGCTGGCATTCCGATCAGCGGATCACTTCGAATTTACAGTTTTTATCCGGATAAAATTTTTGTGATCATAGTTCCGGTTTTATTATTTTTTCATCAGGATCAGTGCTCATCGCTTTTATATCACGAAGCATTCTTCTGCCGCCCCGCATAATGAATAATCCGATAGAAACAAGGATTATTGATAACGCTATGTTGACCGCCGGGTTGGCCCGACCCGCCGGGAATATAAGCAAAGCCAATGTGGCCACGGCCAAACCGATCATGATAATCCCGACGAAAGGATAAACCGTAGCTACTTCCCGTTCGTCACCCAACTCTTTTTTTACGTCAATCGGAGTGTTGAGTAACTCAAAAAATTTATCTACTTCCGGCTCAGGCTTTCCGATATCCCAACTGTAAATTCGGCAAAACATATAAGTTAAAACTCCAAAGACAATCGCGACAAAAGTCATGGCGATGAAAGAACCGACATTCAAGCCGCTGGCTAAAGCTTGATTCAGGGCTTCCGGAGAAATCAACGCATTGGTATTTAAGAACAAGAAGAAAAACCATAGTCCCACGGCGACGATAACTGATAGGGCTAAGGTGGCCAGCCGATTACGTCCCAGTCGTCCCATCGGCAGGGACAAAAGGAATACCGCCAGCGTTATCCCGATAATAAAAAAAACTCTATAACCAAAAGGGTATTTCAAGAAACCGATTATTTCGAGCGGTCCGAAAATAGATAAATTACTGCAAATGACAGCGGCCAAAGTCCCGAAGACCACCGCGCCGACCCCGGCCCATTTAGAAATCTTTCTGATCACCAGTCCCATGGTTAAAGGGATAGATACCGCTACGCCGGCCAAAAGGCCGACGGTTAGCCCGATAATATCGAGTTTAACATGTTTTACGGTAATGGCGATTGCCCCGATGACCGCGATAATAAAGAAAAAAACTATCGCGATCCGTCCCACCTTCATTATTTGACGGCTGGTCGCATTCGGTTTGAATATTCGTTTATATAAATCAACCGAGACAATGGCCGAAGCGGTATTCCAACAAGTATCCGTGGCCGACATTGTCGCCGCCAGCATGGCGGCGATAAAGAATCCTAAAATCCCGGGGGGCAAGTACTTCGCGGCCATGGCAATATAGACCCCTTCCTGCGGATTTTTAAGCCCTGCGAAACCCGGAATCATTGAAGGGTCAGGCCAGACAATCGTGCTGATAAAAGGAATCAGCCCGAAAAATATAGGCCCGGCAATAAATAATGCCGTGGTTAATAATCCCAATTTAAAAACCGCGCGTTCATTCCGGACACTATAATACCGCTGAGCCCGATCGCCCATGGCGGCCGCGAATACCCCTTGCATTATGTAGGCAATAAGATACCACGAATCATAGCTTGTTTCGCTTTTCGGCGGATGAATAGTAAAAGCCGGAAGTTTATCAAACAAGTTGGGGATATCAATCAGAACTATGACGATTAAAATTACGACAACTCCCAATAATAAAAATGACTGCACCGCGTCAGTAATGGTCACCGCCCATAAACCACCTGAAAATGTATAGATAAGAACCAAGGTCGCGACCACGATTATTGTTCCGATAATAGCTGTTTCAGAGTTAGCAAATAACATCGGACCGACCATCTTACCCAGAGATGCCATGTGTTGAATCGGCCAATAAAGCAAAGAAATGGCAAATATAATACTCAAGGATATGTGGGTGGCACGATTGAAACGAGTTTCAATATATTCAATGGGTGAGATAACCCGGCTTCGACGGCACCGTACCCCGGCCAGCATAAAGCCCGCAAAAAAGCCTATCGGCCAAGTCGCAAAATATATCATTCCATACCAACCCGTCCGATAAACCAGGCTGGCCGCGCCACTGAAAGTCCAGGCCGAAAAAATCCCCATATACAAAGATATGCCGGCGACCCACCAGGGAATCATTCGTCCGCCAGTAAAAAAATCTTTGGCTCCTTTCATGAACCGCGAAAAGAAAAGAGCAATGGCGACCATAATCAGCAGATAAACAATAATGGCCCCTAAATCGAGAACATGAATACCCATAAAAACACCTTTCTTTAAAGTTTTCTCAAAAATTTCCGTTTAAATTACTAAAAGTCTCTAGCAAAATGAGATTGCCACGTCCGCCTGCAGCGGACTCGCAATGACGTCATTGCGAGGAGTGAACGACGAAGCCCCGCCCTTTCTTTCGGAAAGAGCGGGACGAAGCAACCCCAAACAGTCATTTTGTTACAGGCTTGCTCTGTTGAATTCCTCCCCCTTTCAGCCAGAGGACTGATCCGTCCTGGGGGTAGCCCGCCCGGCCGAACCTGCCCGAATGACTCGTTCAGGCGGGCGGTCATTTTCACCCCGCCAGCCGGCGGGGCAAGAGGGAGGGGAACCGTTTTTGATAAGGTTTTCAACAGAGCATTTAGATTACTAAATTAGTTTTTGACGACATTCTTTTTTAAGGCGACCATTGAAATCGCGTCAAAGTCGCATATTTCAACGCACAGGCCGCAACCGGCGCACTTAGAGTGATTTATCGCGTATTTTTTATCAGTAGAGTCAATCGCGTCATAAAAACAAGCCTGACGGCAAGCGTCACATGATTTACATTTTTCTTGATCTATTTTTGCCCTGACTTTTTTTTGTCGATCCACCTGTTCTAACCGGCTGATCCGATTGCAAACAAGACCTTTCAGTTGAGACACGGAAGTAAAATCATGTCGCTCCAGATAATCTATGATTTCAGTGTTAATCTTTTTAATAACCTGATATCCCCTGGTAATAACGGCGGTACAGACCTGGACGGTAGCCGCGCCGGCAAGAAGATATTTAATCGCATCGGTACCTGAGGCGACCCCACTACTAGCTGAAATATCTATTTTTAAGAGCGGCGAGATTTCTGATATCCATCGAAGGGGGAAATAAATTGACCAATAGCCGCCATGCCCGGCAAAACCACCATGCATTATTGGTTTTTGTTTTTCAACATCGATATCAAGTCCGATAAAACGATTAAAAATCACTACTCCCCGGGCGCCCGCATTTTGAACATTCTGAGCAACGTTCAATGGATTGGTTAACTGAGATGGTAATTTGGAAACTACCGGTATTTTAACGGAAGATGAAACAAGCTCAGTGATATGACTGATCCGATCTTCAATGTTAAATTTATCGGCCATATCAAGACCATGCGGGCAGGCCAAATTAATTTCCAGGGCATCGGCCCCGGCATCTTCGATCATTTTGGCGATTTCTTTCCATGAATTATCGGTACTGCAGGCGATACTTCCGATCACCGGGATGTCAACAAGTTTTTTGCTTTTTTTTATTTCCGCGGCATATTCACGGGGATTAAAGACAGACATCTGTTCATATGAATATAAAACGAAGTGGCGCAATCCTTTTTCTTTTTTCAGAAGTCTAAAACGAGGGGTTGGTGAGGAACGCATTATTTCAACTTCCGTCAAAGTTTTCATGACAACCGCGCCGGCTCCGTTTTCTTCACAACGAGCGATCCGTTCCGCGGTTTCAGTGATTCCGGCGGGCGCGACAATTATCGGGCTGGGCAACTCCATTCCAAGATAGTGCACTAAAAGTTTATTTT
>DAOWBV010000081.1 GCA_030633885.1 Planctomycetota bacterium | reverse complement strand
TTAATTGAAAATAAAAAAACGGCGTCGATTCCGTCGACGCCGTTTTTAATTTCTTCACCGATAGCTTTAGCGGTGGTGATGTATTGTTCAGGCCCCATATTTTCACTGAAGACGCCGTAAAGTTTGATGGTTTTCAGGTTACAGATATCGGCCAGTTCAGGGACAGCGCCATAGAGTTCGCTTGGGGTGAAAGCCGGGATGACCGCCCCGGTCCGGTAGTCCAGTCGAGAAGCGATGGTCCCGCCGGTGCCCAGCAGGGTCACGTGCGGTTTTTTAGGGTCGAATGGGAACTCCTTTTCCGGGATCTTGTAGACCGCTTCCTTGTAGCCCACTTCTTTGATCGAGGTGATCGTTTTAATGTTGATGCCGGTATTGTAACCGGAATGGAGTTTAATGACGATGTGTTCGCTGTCCGCGGTTTCCGAGCGGGGGAGGATGATGCCTTTGAACTCGCCCTTGGAGGTCTTGATGACCGCATCGCTCCAGACCTTGACCTTGAACTTGATCAGTATCTTTTTCGCTTTATCCTTATAGCCCTTGTATGTATCGTCAGCCATATTTTATTTACTATCCAACAACTGATAACTAAAAACTAACAACTGATAAGGATAGTGTATCTTTAAAAACTAATTTCGTCAAAAGATTTTGAATAGTCGAGAGGGATAAGTTTATTCGCCTTCGCCCGAATACCCTACCTGCCGGCAGGCAGGCCCGTGGCTTGATACCTCTAACAGGGTCAATAATAGAATTTGAAGAATTTTTTTCTTTTAAAACCAGTAAGATTTGATTATAATAAAAGAGCAAAAGTAATATTTGAGAGGGGACAATCATGCCTGAAGTAAAAGCCAGCAAGCCACCCAAGATCAAGGCCGCCGCGAAGATGAAACAGATCATGTCCGATCATTTCTATGAGCTTGATAAGGCCATGAAAAGCAAAACTCAAAAAATCGCCTGGTGTACCAGCGTTGGTCCGGCTGAACTTCTGCGGTCGATGGGGTTCCTGGTCTATTTCCCGGAAAACCACGGTGCCATACTCGGGGCGACCCGGCAGGCGACGGATTTTATCCCGATCGCTAATTCCATCGGCTATTCGCCTGAGATCTGTTCTTACCTGACCAGTGATGTCGGTGCTTACCTGAAAAAAAAGACCCCGCTCAGCCAGGTCTATCCGGGGATTGAAAGTGTGCCTAAACCTGACATCCTGGTCTTTAATACCAACCAGTGCCGTGATGTTCAGGATTGGTTTTCCTTTTACGCCCGGGAATTCAAGGTGCCGATTATCGGTATCGAGACTCATCGCGGGGTCGGCGAAGTTCAGGCGGCGCATATCAAAAGTGTGGCCGATCAAATGCAGGGATTGGTGCCGAAGTTAGAAGAGATTTCCGGTCAGAAGTTTGATTTGGGAGAATTAAAACGAGTGGTTGGATTGTCATTGGAATGCAGTCAGTTGTGGCGGAAAGTGTTGGAGACCGCTTCGGCCGTTCCGTCGCCGATCAATTTCTTTGACGGGACGATCCACATGGGGCCGGCGGTGGTTATGCGGGGTACTCAGGTTGCGGTTGATTATTATAAAGAACTCCTGGCCGAACTTGAAGAGCGGGTAAAAAACAAGGTCGCGGCCGTGGCCGGCGAAAAACACCGGTTGTACTGGGACGGGATGCCCATCTGGGGTAAACTGCGGCCCATGGCCGAACTTTTTAACAGTCTTAATACTTGCGTGGTCGCTTCAACTTATTGTAATTCCTGGATCTTTGATGATTTTGACCCGGGTGACCCGTTCAACAGTATGGCCCGGGCTTACGTGCAACTGTTTATCGTCCGGTCGGACGAGGCCAAGGAAAAATATATCGAGGATATGGTTAAAAAATTCAAGCTGGACGGGATAATTTTTCACGATTGCAAGACCTGTCCGAACAACACCAATGCCCGTTACGGTATGCCCCAGCGGTTGCAAAAACGTTTCGGGATACCGAATATCGTGGTGGCTGGTGATCTGAACGACCTGCGGTGTTATTCGGAAGAACAGACCAAAACCGTAATCGAGGCCTTTGTGGAACAGCTGAATAAGTAGGGTTAGATATTTTTTAAGGTATTTCCCCTCCCTTGGTGGGAGGGGTTAGGGGAGGGGGGATAAACTTATTCACCCCCACCCAACCTCCCCCATCAAGGGGGAGGGGGCAACTGGATTATAAATGATGAGCAAAAATGTAGAAAAGAAATATTTTGCCGGGATTGATATCGGGGCGTCAGCGACCAAGGCCGTTATTATTGATGAGGCTAAAAAGATAGTCGGGTCTCATGTCTGCCGGTCCGGGGCGGATCTGGCCGGATCAGCCCAGGCAGCTTATGATGAGGCGTTGAAACAGGCCGGATTGAAAGCCGGGGATGTCGGGTTGCTTGCGGCCACCGGTTTCGGCCGGAATAATTTCCCGGCCGCCCATTGTACTATTACGGAGATTTCCTGTCATAGTTTGGGTTCCTTTCATTATTTCCCGAAAGCGATTACTATTATTGATATCGGCGGTCAGGATAATAAGTTGATCCATGTTGACCAGAACGGTTGCATCATGAATTTTAAGATGAACCGCAAATGCGCGGCCGGGACCGGTGCTTTTCTGGAAGAGGTTGCTTATAAAATGGATATTCCGTTAGAGAAATTGAATGGTTTGGCCCGGCAGTCCACCCAGGATGTTTCGCTGGGTAGTTTTTGCACGGTTTTTACCGGCACGGAGATATTGACCAAGATCCGGGAGGGTAAAAAGAAAGAAGATATTATCCGGGGCGCTTTTTGTTCGGTTGCCCGGCGGATCATTGAAATGGATCCACTGATTGGCGCGGTCGTGTTGACCGGCGGGGTGGTGGCCCATAATAATATCCTGGCTGAGATTCTCGGGTCGGTAATAAATAAAAAAGTCCTGGTTCCGCCGTCACCGCAACTGATCGGCGCTTTGGGCGCGGCGTTGCTGGTGAGCGCTAAGAAGAAACAAAAATAGTTGGTAGACAACGACCTTTATGGTCGTTGATATTATTTAATGCGGTCGACGAGAATAAACCTCGTCGTCTACCGTGTTTTACGGAGTTTTTATGCTGGATGCTTTATTTCAACCTAAATCAATCGCGGTTATCGGCGCGTCGAATCGTCCTCTGACTATCGGTTACCGCATCATTCAGAACCTGAAAGATTTCGGGTATCAAGGTCCGATCTATCCGGTTCATCCGAAAAATCCGGAAGTCCATAAGATTAAGGCCTATCCTTCTATTTTGAAAGTACCGGGTGAGGTCGACCTGGCGCACATCGTGGTAAAAAATACTATGGTCCCGATGGTGATGGAAGAATGCGGGCAAAAGGGTGTTAAGTTTGTCATTATTAATACGGCCGGGTTTAAGGAGATCGGTGGCGACGGGATCGAGTTGGAAAAAAAGATCGTCGAGATCGGCCGGAAACATAATATCCGTATCTTCGGGCCGAATTGTCAGGGGATCATTAATACGGACGAAAAAGTGCGGGCTTATGCTAATTTTACTTTTGCCCGTCCGGAAACCGGTTATATCTCGGTCCTGGCCCAGAGCGGCGGGGTGGGTGAAGTGATCCATCAGCGGCTGGTTGATCTTGGGACCGGTACGCGCCTGTACGCCAGTAACGGTAACGCGGCTGATATCAGTATTCCGGAGATCCTCCAATACTGGGCGACGGACGAAAAGACCAGGGTAATTATTTTACATATCGAAAGTTTGGCTGATCCGCGGGCGTTCATGAAGGTTGCCCTGGAAGTGACGAAACACAAACCGATCCTCGGGATGAAGACCGGTCGGACCGAACTGGGTGCGCGGGCGGTGGTTTCCCATACCGGCAGTTTGATGAAGGCCGATACAGCGATCGAAGCGGTTTTTGATAAGTGCGGGATCATCAGTTTCAGGAATCAGGAAGAATTATGCCAGGCGGCGATCGGTCTGGCGACCCAGCCCGTACCAGCGGGTCCGAACGTGGGGATCATTACCAATACCGGCGGACCCGGGATCATCGCGACCGATGAATGTATCGAAGCCGGATTGTCCTTACCTGATATTTCCGAAATAACCAGGAGTTTCCTAAAGGACCACCTTTTCGCGGAAGCGAGTGTCAGTAATCCGGTCGATGTCCTGGCCACGGCCGGGCCCAAGGAATACGGCGCGGCCATCGGGGCGTTGTTGAAAGATCAGGGGATTGATTCAGTCATGATTAATTTTATTACCCCGTTCTTTGTCGATTGCGAAGGGGTGGCCAAAGAAATGGTTCGGTTGGCTCAGGATGCTTCAAAACCGATCCTGGCCGTGATCATGACGGATAAAAAGAGGAAAGGTGAGGTCGTGAAAATAATTAAGGACGGTGGTATTCCCGTCTATGATTTGCCGGAATCTGCTTCCCGGGCTCTGGGCGCGATGACGAAATACGGAGAATACCAGCGCCGGCCCGATGAAAAAATCGTCGGATTTAAAGATGTTAATAAAGTTCGGGTTAAGGAGATCATTGATCAGGCCAAAAAGGAGCAAAGAGAGTTTTTGCTGGCTCGTGAAGTAATTGAATTGTTGGAGGTGTATAAGATACCGGTTGTTGAATCGGTATTTATCAATAACCCGGAAGATTTCCGTCAGATCGCCGATCAGATCAAATATCCTGTCGTCTTTAAAGTTGACAGTCAGGATGTTGTTCACAAAAGCGATCAGGGCGGAGTGGTGCTGGGAATTAATAATGAACAGCAGTTACTGAAAGAATTGAATGATTTTCGGGCTAAGTTCACCGGACCGGATGTCCGGTTTGTGGTGCAGGAATATCTCAGCGGCGGTAAGGAAATTATTATCGGGGTTAATCAGGTTGAGGGTTTGGGTCACCTGATCATGTTCGGTTTGGGTGGTATTTTTGTGGAGGTTCTGAAAGATGTTTCCTTTAAGATCGCGCCACTGACCGAACACGAGGCCCGCGGGTTGATCCAGTCGACCAGGGGTTTCGCGGTATTAAAAGGGGTGCGGGGCGAGGCCGGCGTAGATCTGAATAAACTGACCGAGATCATTTTACGGATCTCACAATTGGTGACCGATCATCCCGAGATCAGGGAACTTGATTTGAATCCGGTTTTAGCTTACAATCAGTCAGGACAGACCAAGGTGGTCGACGCGAGAATCCGTATATGAAAACACGAAATCTCGAAAGGACGAAAACCGGAAAACATAAATTCGAAGAACTTTCGGGGAAAATAATAAGTGCGGCTATTGAGGTTCATAAGCAACTTGGTCCGGGCTTCCTCGAATCAATATACGAAGAAGCTTTATGTCGTGAGTTAAGAAAACGGGGGATAGAGTTTGAGCGACAGAAAGAGGTCAAAGTATTTTATGACGGTGCTGAAATCGGAAAGCACAGATTGGATTTGATAGTAGAAAAGGAAATGGTAGTTGAATTGAAAACAATTCAGGGTTTTGAAAAAATTCATTTTATTATACTTAAATCGTATTTAAAGGCAACTGGATTAAAAGTTGGCCTGTTATTTAATTTTTCTAGAATAACTCTGGAAGTAAAAAGAATAGTAAATTGATCTTTTTCGGGGTTTCTTTAATTTCGAATTTTCGTGCTTATGAAGATGTTGCTGCATATTTGTTGTGGAGTGTGCGCGGTCGCGTTGATCAAGAAGTTCCGCTCGGCCGGGCATGAGGTCACCGGTTATTTTACTAACCCGAATATTCATCCTTATCAGGAATTCAAGAAAAGGATGCGAGCGGTGGAAGTCCTGGCCGAACAGGATAAGATTAAAGTTCATTACGAAAAGGAATACGGACTGAAAGATTTTTTGCGGGCCGTGGTTTTTAAAGAAAACGAACGTTGTTCGATCTGTTATGAAATAAGATTGCAAAAAACCGCGGAATTTGCTAAAAAACATCGGTTTGACGCTTTTACGTCGACTTTAACGATTAGCCCTCAGCAGGATCAGGCGTTGATCAAAAGTATCGGGACCGAGGTCGCTAAAAAAGAGGGCATAGAATTTATTTACGAAGACGCGACTGATCTTTACGCTGAGAGTAAGGAATCAGCTAAAAAACGTTCGCTTTACCGTCAGCAATATTGTGGCTGTATTTACAGCGAATATGAACGTTATCAAAATAAAGGTTAAATAAATGAAACGTTTTACTTGGCGCTTATTATTTTGTAGTTTTTACTTGTTGTTAGTAATTAGTTGTACTCAGACATCGCCTTTTTACCGTTTCAAGACCAAACAGCCGGTTCTTGACGATCCTCCTTATCTCCAGGTATTACTCGTTTCTTATAAGGAGGTTCAGAGTGTGCCGATAACCCTGCGGGGCCGGTTCGAGATCAGAGCGTATGATGTCGATCGGAGCCGGCGATTCACGGCTGGAGATATCCTGGAAAAAGGATCGATGTTGAATAACGTGACGGTTCGGGCGACCAGAGATGGATTAAAGATCGGCGGTATTATCGTCAAGGCTAATGATGTGGTGATCATCCCGACGGCGTCAACCGGTCCGGGCAGTTTGATCAAGGTTGGGACGCGCCCTTACCGGGGCCGGTTAAGGATCAAGGCCTTAAGTAATAAAAAACTTGCTTTGATGAATATCGTTGATATGGAAACTTATCTTTACGGGGTGGTCAGTAGCGAGATGAACAGTGCTTTTCCGCCGCATGCTTTGAGCGCGCAGGCCGTGGCCGCCCGGACGTTTGCTCTGTTCCGGATCAAACGGGCTCAAAAAAAGCGCGTGAACCCGAATTATGATTTTGATGTGACGGATGATATTTTTACCCAGGTTTATCGCGGGGAAGAGCGGAGCGGGCAGAAGATCTACGCGGTGGTTGATAATAGCCGGGGCGTGATCCTGACTTATCAGGGCCGGATATTCGAATCGATTTTTCATGACACCTGCGGTGGCCGGACCGAACCGGTTCATCTGGTTTGGAGCGGGCCGTTGGTGGAGCCGTTGAAAGGACGGATTTGCGGCTACTGTTATGATTCCCGATTTAATCACTGGCAAGTGACGATCCCGGCCAGGGATATTATCACGAAGTTAAAATTACCGGAAACGAAGTCAATTGAGAACATCCGGATCGTTGACTCCGCTCCGGGCGGCCATGCCCGGACCATTGGGATCAAGTTGTCCGATAGTCCCGAAGAAATAAAAATGAACGCCCAGAAATTCCGGATCGCCCTGGATCCGAACAAATTATACAGCACCAGATTTGAGATCAAAAAAAGAGGTCAAAGTTTTGAGTTTACCGGTCGGGGTTGGGGTCATGGGGTCGGGCTGTGCCAGGAAGGGGCCCGGGGCATGGCGGAAAAAGGATTTAATACTTTAGAAATCCTCGAGTATTATTATCTCGACACGAGAGCAGTAAAAATTTATTAAGTTAACTGTAGGCATGAATTTATTCGTGCGGCGATGTTTAAGGGAACGGATCGAATCCGTGCCTACATTTTTAAGTGTTAAGTGAATATGTTTTTTAAAAAATTAGCAGACGATAAGACCAGCCGAGCCCGTTTAGGGCAAGTTACTACCCCGCACGGATCATTTCCGACACCGGTTTTTATGCCGCCCGGGACCAAGGCAACCGTAAAAACCCTGAATCCGTCCCAGTTAAAAGAAGCCAAAGTCGAAATACTTTTATGTAATGCTTATTATCTGACACTTCGGCCGGGGATCGAGATCATTAAAAAGATCGGCGGGTTGCATAAGTTTATGGGTTGGGACGGTCCGATCCTGACCGATAGCGGCGGATATCAGGTGTTTTCTCTGGCCGCGCCGCGGAGTAAAAATCCCCGTTTGATCAGGATCAATGATGAAGGAGTTGAGTTCAGATCATATATCGACGGTTCGCCGGTATTTTTTACGCCGGAACGGGTGATCGAGATCGAGGAAGCTCTGGGGGCGGATATTATCATGCCTTTTGATCAACCGGTGGCGTATCCCTGTGAATACGAAATGGCCAAAAAAGCCATGGAGCGGACACTTGATTGGGCTCAACGAAGTAAAAATGTTAAAAAAAGAGATGATCAGGTTCTTTTCGGGATCGTGCAGGGGGGTATTTTCCCTGACCTGCGCCAGGAATGTATTGCCCGGTTGGAGAAAATGGATTTTCCCGGTTACGCGATGGGCGGTTTAAGCGTTGGTGAGGGGAACCAGAAAATGATCGAAACCCTGGCTTTTACCGTAAAGAATTTACCGGTAGATAAACCGCGTTATTTGATGGGGGTAGGTCTGCCACGTGATATCCTTACGGCCGTTCGGGAAGGAGTGGATATGTTTGATTGTGTCCTGCCGACCCGGAACGGACGGAACAGCTGGGGCTTTATTGACCCGACCCCGGACGTACCGGAAGGTATCCTGCGGATCAAGAACAGTGGATATAAGGATGACGAGTTACCGATCGATCGTAATTGTGGTTGTTATACCTGTCGTAATTTTTCCCGTGCTTACTTGAGGCATCTTTTTAACAGCGAGGAGATACTGGGACTTTCCTTGATGTCACTTCATAATCTTTATTACTTTGAAACCCTGATGGAACGGATCCGGGCGGTAATCAAG
>DAOWBV010000017.1 GCA_030633885.1 Planctomycetota bacterium | reverse complement strand
CGGCCACAATATCACTGTGCCCGCCGATATATTTACTGGCCGAATGCACGACAAAATCCACTCCCATTTTCAGCGGCTGCTGATTATAAGGAGTGCTCAAGGAATTATCGATAATGGTGGTGATTTTACGACGACGGGCGAGAGCGGTAATTTCTTTGATCGGTTGAATATAAAAATAGGCGGTCCCGGGGCTTTCCAGGTAAATCAAACGCGTATTCGGCCGGAGCGCATTTTTGTATTGTTTGATATGCGTGCCGTCGATAAAGGTAGTTTTGATACCGAACCGCGGCAGGTAACCGGAAAGGAGCCGGTAAGTTTCGCCGTAAATATGGTAAGGCGCGATAATGTGGTCGCCTTTTTTGAGGCAGCTGAAAATCGCGCTTGAAATAGCGGCGCAACCGGAAGAAAAAGCCAGGGCCATCTGGCCGCCTTCTAAATGGGCGATTTGGTTCTCGAAGACTTCGCGGGTCGGATTGGAAACCCGCGAATAAATATAACCACGCTGACGCCACATGGCATCGCGACAGGCGTCATAATCCTTCATGGCAAAAAGCGAGGTCTGATAAATGGGCGGGCTCATGGAACCATTATATTCGGCCGGGTTGTAAGGACCCCAGACACAATCGGTTTGAAAACCCTGTTTAGCTATTCGTCTTTTGGCTGAGCGCGGCATTTTTGAAGTATCAGGTTATTAGAACTATTGACACTCAACTATTAATTGAGCGAACCTCGCCCTTTTAGAGTGGAGGTTACTAGGGTATTGGGGGGTAGCGGATTTGTCAAGACTTTTTTGATCTTAGCTAAATACTGGTAAGTCATCCGGGGAACTTTTGCTTTCCGGTACTTGGTCAATCCGCAGTTATAAGACATAACGGCCGCGGGCCAATAATAATTCATTTCTTTCAGCAGATAAAGTAAGTAGGCCCGGCCGACGGCCGTATTTTTTTTCGAGTCAAAGGCCCAACGCCGGTAGTCCCATTTCACTTTCAGTTGAGTCCGGCAGGTCCAGTTCCAGGTCCGGCGCCGGATCTGCATGAGACCGCGTTCCCGGCAAGGACCGATCAATTTCCGGCGGCCATCGCTTTCGACCTGAATGACGGCTTTAACCAAAGTATTAAAAGCCGCCCGGTCATCCGGTTTCAGATGACCGGAAACTATCCAATTGGGCTCATCTGACGAATCAGTCCGGCTGAAAGTCAAACCGTTAATAAAAATAATAGTGAAAAAGACCAACGCTCCTAAAAGAAGAAACTGATTAACCTTCCTCATGACCCCTCTCCTTCAACAAAATTTCCAGCTATTTATAATGCCGGATAAAGTTTTCGATCGACCGGTCGTAAGTCTTCTCTATAGACGGCGAAAAATAACAGGCCGGCAGCTGTTTCTGTTCCCGATGATAATGTAAACACAAACAGCAGGTCCCGTGGCGCGGGCAACCGTCATAAGTGCAATTACATTTTTCTATATTATCTTCGTGATGCTGACAGTTTGTTCCGGCCATGAACCATCTCTCTTTAAAATCACCTGAATTGTATTATCATATCAGATTATTAAAAAAAAGCAAGGGGAATTTCGGGCAAATGATCCGAATTACTAAAATCAGATTTATCATTTTTATTGACCCCGTTAGAGGCATTTGATATTATTGGGCAATAAAATAAAGGAATGACTTATCGCCCTACTTCGCCCCGATCATATCGGAGCTACGAAGGGCAAGCATCATTAGCATTTTTTTCGGCTTATTTTCAAGGAATAAAGTATGGCCGCTGATGTCGAACACAAACCACCAAAAAATTACCCCTTGCGCGGGGCTATCTATTTCATGATCGGCCATGTTTTTCTGGCCATTTTGATCACCCTCTGGGGCTACCAAACCTCTATTTTTGAGTACCACAGCGTCGACAAACTATTTTACATCATCGAATTACCCGGTGCGGAATTTACCAGCCTGATCGGTCAGGCCCCGCCAATAGCGGGGCAAGCGGAAAGCACCGGAGGGACGACTCCTTATCTGATCACTTTTATTATCAATACGATTTGTTACGGACTGATCGGTTTCGGGGTCGGGTATTTACTTAAACGTTATAATTTAATCGAGGAAACGGAAAATGTTTTTCTTACAGAAGAAGAACAACAACGCAACGAACTGGAAGAAAAGGCTGAAAAAACCGGTCTTTCTTAATCTGCCTACCGCCCTCCTTTGTTGCTGTGCCACCCTGATACCGGCCTGCGACAAATCGGCCACCCCGATCTCCTTAACCCTGACGGCCACCCAAACCAGTTACGCGCTGAACGAACCGATGGTCCTGAACGTCACACTTAAGAATAACACCGGCCAACCCAGACGGACGATAAAACCTCTGATAGATTTCAACTCTCTTTCTTTTGATATTGATTACGGATCCGCTTCGCCTACCAACGCGCCAAAAATTTCTTTTGCCCACACGGCATTTACACCTTCAATCACAAGTTTAGACAAGGCAACCCTGCCGCGGGTCGATCTGGCCCCGGGCGAAACTTTCCAGTCGAGCTTTAAGGTCCCGGCGATCCAGGCCGGTGCGGTCAAGATCAAAGCCCGTTATGAAGGCCTGACCCCGCCATTGATCTCCAATGAACTTAATCTCCAGATCAAAAGCGCCCCGGACAAAAAACCAGTCGGCGTGATCGAGACCAATCACGGCCGGATCGTGGTAAGTTTTTATCCGAAAGTGGCGCCGAATACGGTCCTGAATTTCATTCAATTAGCCCAAAAAGATTTCTATAACGGATTGATCTTTCATCGGATCATTCCCGGCTTCATGATCCAGGGCGGCTGTCCGAACAAAAACGGGAGCGGTTCACCGGGCTATACCATCCCGGCGGAGTTTAACGACCGGAAACATCTGACGGGCACATTGTCCATGGCCCGGAGCCAGTTGAAGGACAGCGGCGGCAGTCAATTTTATATCTGCCTGGCACCGCGGCCGGATCTGGATAACAAATACACGGTCTTTGGCACGGTCATCGAAGGATTCGACGTGCTCCAGAAAATCGGCCGGGTCAAGACCTCCGGCCCGAGAGGTAATCCACCGAACCGACCGTTGGAAGAAGTAACGATTAAGAGCGTAACCATAGAAACCAGATAAATATTAACACACCCCACCCCGACTTACGTCGGGGTACCCCTCTCCCGCCAAAGGCGGGTCCGTCCTTCGGCGGACAAGAGGGGATTAACGGGAGAAATGAATTATGGCTTATAAAACTATTCTCATGGAAGTTAAGGACGGTTTGGCACGAGTAACGATCAACCAGCCACGCAAACTGAATTCTTTAGACAAGAACGTGATCGACGAATTGTATGACGCGTTCAATCAGATAAAAAAAGATACTCAAATCGGCGCGGTGGTGATCACCGGCGCGGAGAAAGCCTTTGTGGCCGGGGCAGACATCAAGGAATTATCGCAGTTGAATCCGCAAACCGGGAAAGAAAAAATGTTGCGCGGGCAGGGTTTATTCACTTTGATCGAGACCTGCGGCAAACCGGTGATCGCGGCGATCAACGGTTTCGCGCTGGGCGGCGGCTGCGAAATGGCTCTGGCCTGCACCATTAGATTAGCGTCGGAAAAAGCCAAGCTTGGTCAACCGGAAGTGAGTCTGGGGGTCATCCCCGGTTACGGCGGGACACAGCGACTGGTCCGCTTGCTGGGCAAAGGCCGGGCAATGGAACTGGTGCTGACGGCGGATATTATTGACGCGGCCGAGGCGGACCGGATCGGGCTGGTCAATAAAGTTTATCCGGCTGATCAGTTGTTGGCGGAAGCGGAAAAACTGGCCCGCAAGATCATGAGTAAAGGACCACTGGCGATCAAGGCTTCATTGGAAGCAATCAATCGCGGCAGTGACCTGCCTCTGGAACAAGGACTGGAACTGGAAGCCCAGCTTTTTGCCGATCTCTGCGGCACCGCTGATATGAAAGAAGGGTTGCAGGCATTTCTGGAGAAACGGAAACCGAATTTTAAGGGGAAGTAAACAACGGGATTAAACAGATCAAACTGATTGTTTATCCAAATCAGCTAAATCCGTTGTTGGAAAAATATGAAAACTGCAATTATTTCTGACGTGCACGCGAACCTGGAAGCCTTTCAAGCAGTGCTTAAGGACATTGAAAATAAAGGCATCAAGGAAATTTTCTGCCTGGGTGACGTGATCGGTTACGGACCGAACCCGCGGGAATGTTTAAAGCTGGCTAAGGATTTCCCGATCTCGCTCCGGGGTAACCACGAAGAAGCGGTCATTTTTATCAGCATTGATTTCCGGGAAGACGCGGCCAACGCGATCGAATGGACCCGGGACACGATTAATTCCAACGCTTATAATAAAGACGAAACTAATGACTTGTGGGACTGGCTGGGTGAACTGCCGCGGATCGACGAACGGGACGACATGCTTTTCGTGCACGGTACGCCACGGGAACCAACCCGGGAATATCTTCGCCCGACTGACGTGACTGACAAGGAAAAAACAAACGAGAACTTCGACCTGATCCGACACATCTGTTTCTGCGGTCATACCCATGAACCGGGTGTTTTTGAGGAAGGACCGGACGGCAAAAAAATATATTACCCGATCCGGCCCGGGAAAAATATGTATCGGATCACTGAAAAGAAATGTATTATCAATGTCGGTTCGGTCGGCCAGCCCCGGGATGGCGATAACCGGGCCTGTTACGTAGTCCTGGAAAATAATATCGTCACCTATCACCGCATCCCTTATGATCATAAAATAACGATGAATAAGATTCTGAAAATCGAAATTCTGCCGAAGATCCTGGCCACGCGGCTGGAAGCGGGACGGTAAAAAAAACGGTAACCGGTTATCGGTAAATGGAGAGATTAATTAATGATAAAAATTATTGATCCGCACAGCCATATGTTTTCTCGAACTACGGGCGATTATGCCCGCATGGCTCAGGCCAATATCAAAGTTGTGGTCGAGCCGTCCTTCTGGCTGGGAAGCGAACGCCAGTACGCGGAAAGTTACTGGGATTATTTTCATCACCTGATCACTTTTGAAGCCAAACGGGCGGAAAAGTTCGGGATCAAACATTTTACTTTTGTCGGGATTAACGCCAAAGAAGCCAACGCGAAAAAGATCGCCCTGAAAGCAATCAGCGGATTATCGAAATATATGAATCAACCGACAGTCCTGGGTATCGGCGAGATCGGGTTTGACAAGATCACCGACGCGGAAGAAGACGTTTTCCGGCGTCAATTGGCCCTGGCTGAAGAAAACAAACTGCCCGTTATCATCCACACCCCGCACCAGGACAAACCCAAAGGCACGGAACGGATCTGTAAGATAATTGAAGACATGAAACTGACCAAGGAAAAAATCGTGGTCGACCATAACACGGAAGAGACGATCGGGATCACCAAAGGGTTAAAAGGCGTCTGGGCCGGGCATACCATTTACCCAACCAAGCTGTCACCGGAACGAGTCATTAAAATCCTCCGAAAATACGGGACGGACAAAATGCTGATCAATAGTTCAGCCGATTGGGATGACTCCGACCCGTTAGCCGTACCGAAAACGGTCGAAGTGATGAAAAAGGAAGGTTTCAGCGAAGCGGAGATCAGGCAAGTGGTTTATGATAATCCCGTCGCTTTCTTCAAGCAGAGCCCGGCGTTTAAGATCTAATCATAAGTTTTGCGGCGACCTTTGTCTGATTTCATTTTCTGTCGCAGACGTTCCCAGTAGGCAATTCGTTTTTTAATCTCTTTTTCAAACCCGAAATCGGTCGGGAAATAATATTTTTTGCCCTTAAGATTTTCGGGCAGGTGTTCCTGGCCGGAAAAACTTTTCGGGGAATCGTGGTCGTATTTATAACCGGCACCGTAACCTATCTCCCCCATTAAATCGGTCACCGGGTTACGTAAGTGCAACGGAACGGGATCATTCTGTGTTTGCTTCACGTCTTTTTTGACCTGGCCATAAGCAACATCAAGAGCGTTACTTTTCGGCGCGGTGGCCAGGTAAACCACCGCCTGAGCCAGGGCGAGATTACCTTCAGGCAGGCCGATAAAATCAATTGCTTCCTTGGCCGCCATCGCTAACACCAACGCCTGAGGATCGGCATTACCGATATCCTCAGAAGCGAACCGAACCATCCGCCGGGCAATATAAAGCGGGTCCTCACCGGCCTCAAGCATCCGGCCCAGCCAGTAAAGAGCGGCATCCGGATCACTGCCCCGCAGACTTTTGTGCAGGGCGGAAATAATATTGTAATGTTCCTCGCCAGCCCGGTCATACAGCAGGACTTTTTTCTGGGCGGCGCCTTCGACGGTTTGACGGGTAATTACTCTAACTTTATCTTCAGATGGTTTAGTGCTTTCCACGGCCAGATCCAGAAGGGTCAGGGCCACCCGGGCGTCACCGTTGGCAATATTAATAATATAAGAAAGTATCTCATCGGTGATCCGGACGGATATGTGCCCTAACCCGCGTTCTTTGTCTTTCAGGACGTTTCGCAAAATGACTTTTATTTCTTTTTCCGTCAAGGCCTTTAAAACAAATACCCGGCAGCGGGAAAGTAAAGCGGAGTTCAGTTCGAAAGAAGGGTTCTCTGTGGTCGCGCCGATCAGGGTGATCAATCCTTTTTCCACGTAAGGCAAAAAGGCGTCCTGCTGAACCTTATTAAAACGGTGGATCTCATCAACAAAGAGAATAGTCTGCCGATCGAATTTTTCCAGATTATATTTAGCGCGCTCCATAACCCCTTTTATTTCTTTCACGCCGGAGGTCACGGCGCTGAAAGTAATGAATTTAAATCCGGTTGCCCGGGCAATAATAAAAGCCAGAGTAGTTTTGCCTGATCCCGGCGGCCCCCAGAAAATCAGAGACGGCAATTTACCGGTGGTAATGATCTTGCGTAACGGCTGGCCCGAACCGATGACCTCCGTCTGACCGATAAATTCGTCAAAATTACGTGGCCGTATCCGGTCGGCTAACGGCGAATTACGGACAGAACGACGTCCTGCCCCTACTTTCTTTTTTGATTCGAATAATTCCATAATAAATTTTTATTCGCTATCACTCACCTTCGATTCCGCAAAATTCATGGATCACCACAACCTGAAATAAATTAATTTTTTAGGTATTTCGACGAAAACACTCCAGAATAATATGATAAACCAAAAACCAGAAGCAACTTTAACTCTGATATCAGCCGACTTCCGTAATTTAAATAAAATCAACGGAATAAAAAATAACAAGTAAATACCCCAAACAACAACAACCGTTATCAGTCTGGCCGAAGACCAGATTTCCCCTGAATTTACAGTGGTGCCGAGTTCCGGTGTTTCACCTCCTAAAATCGGCGCGTAATAAACGGTTAGTAACACTACATGCCCAAACCAGTTCAGGTAAGCAAAGTTGGCCCATTGAAGAATAGTATCATCCTTGACGGCCTTTTTATAAAGAGCCAAAATAAAAATAGTCCCCAGTAGTATCAGGAAAGGAATATTACCGTAACCGATACCAATGCCAGTGGTAACGTTAAAATCCGCTTCCAGAGTATCCCCCACTTCGCCAAAGACCAACCACCAGGATAAACCGGCGCATAAACCGAACATATTCTGCCAGAATCGGTTATTGCTCCGAAAACCCGCCACTAGAAAAAAAATAGTCACTAAAGAATAAAATAACCCAATGATCAGAGTAGCCTTGAGTCCCATTTTATAAGCTTGACTGAGACTAAAATGCGCAAACCAGAAATAAACCAGCATGATCAAACAACTCGTCAAAAAGGGATACCGCTCAGTAAAACAACCCGTATTCTCTTTGATGCTTCCATCTCCCATAACGAAACTCCTTTCAAATTAATTCATAACTAATTTCAACAGTTCATCCTGGAATTTTTTGACGTTACTTGTTTTTGGAAAATCATTAACCAGGACAGCAAAAGCCCCATAATGACCTTTTTTGTTTTTAAAATACCCGGATAAAGCATAGGCGTTTTTGATGTAACCGGTCTTGAACCAGAGTCGGCCCTTGAATTCCGTTAATCTTAATTTTCCCGAAGCCGGCGGATCAATGCCCGGCCGGAACAATGATTCCCGGAACTGATCAAAATACTTATGGCGGGTCAGGTAGGCCAACCAAGTTATTATGTGATCAGCGGAAAACTCATTGCCGGCGGATAAACCGGACCCGTCAAGCATAGTATAATCTTTGGCGGTCAAGGATATTTCTTTCGCCAGAAAATCCCGGACCACTTTCAACCCGCCGGGAAAGGTCCCTTGGACGTTCCGGGACGCGCCTAAAGTTTTCAGGATCTGTTCGGCGTAAAAATTCTGACTGCGTTTATTAGTCACCTCGATACTCTGTAATAAAGTCGATTCTTCAGAGATTAATTCAACCAATTTACTTTCATCCAGCATTGTCGAGGCCAGTTTAATGTTTCCGTGTATCACAATACCTTTTTGATGGATTAATGTTTCTTTTAAAACCGTGCCGAAATAAAGACCGGGTTGATCAATGGTAATTGACTCTTGATGAGGTTTGGTACCGATCCGAAAAATACCTTTAATAGTAATGGTATTGGTCCCGGGAGAGTGCGCAAAATCAAGTTGCTGAGGCGCCTTAGCAACTGGCCGACATTGATTGATGATAGTCACGTATTCGGTCGGCGGATCAAGCCGGTATTTTACCTCTTTTTTTTCCTGATCATAGTAAACAGTCAGGTCAACGCAATTATCATTAAAAGAAACAGCCGAAACCTGGGCCGCGTACCAGTAACTCAGGTCGCCGACCGGCCAGGTAGGTGGTTGATAAACTCGATCAAAAGCCGTGTCATCAATTATGATCCCGCCTTTTATTTTTTTGACACCGAGGTTACGTAGACGCTGACCCCACTTTTTAAAAACAGCGATGACATCTTTGTCGTGGAACCGGCCGGAAATGTTCGGGTCGCCGTTGGACTTAACCACCAGTTTACCCTCTAAAACATTATCCCGGACCGGGCCAGTTCGATAAAGCGTGGTCCGGTATTTAAAATCCGGACCGAGAAGGCACAAAGCCACACCGGTGGTAAAAAGTTTGACATTAGAAGCTACGGCCAGATGATCATTTGGTTTTTTCTGGTAAATGAGGTCGGGTTTGGCCGGATCAGCTAAAGAAACGATCTTGATACCGACCCGGGCCTTTGGCAGATCATATATTTTGAGTAGACGTTCAACGGCCGAGTCCAGATCAGAAGCAAAAGCCGATAACCCGACCGCCAGCCAACAAAATAAAATAAAAAAAACTATCAGGAAACGGCAGCGATTAATTTTCATTTTCGGCTTTGGGTTGACGGGTCATCAGATCCCGGACCGCCCGGCGGGAATTTTTGTTTTTAAACAGGACCTGATAAACTTCGCTGGTGATCGGCAACGAAACTTTATGGCGGCGGCCCAGAGTGCGAACTGATCGGGTAGTCCAGACCCCTTCCGCGACTTGGTGCATTTTTTTCATGACCTGTTTCAGGGTTGCCCCCTGCCCGATCCGTAAACCGACATAACGGTTCCGGCCATGCGGACTGACGCAGGTGGTAATCAGGTCACCGACTCCGGAGACCCCGAAAAAAGTTGAGGGCCGGGCGCCGAGTTTCACGCCCAACCGGGCCATTTCGGCCAGGCCGCGGGTCAACAAAGCGGACCGGGCGTTATCGCCCAGTTTTAAACCTTCAGCAATGCCGGCGGCGATAGCGATAACGTTTTTCAAGGCACCGCCCAATTCAACACCAACCACATCGGAATGGGTATATATCCGGAAACGTTCATTCATAAAAACCCGCTGGACCAAACGAGCGGTTTGGTGATCACGCGACGCGACCACGACCGTGGCCGGCAAACCGCGGGCAACTTCTTCGGCATGGCTCGGGCCGGAAAGAACGCAAATTTTACGCGCGCCCAATATTTTTTTTATGATCTCGCTCGGCCGCCGTAACGTCTTATACTCTATGCCTTTAGAGACAGAGACTACCGGAATAGACGAAGAATAAAATGGTTTAACTTTTTTCAAAACCGCGGCGGCGTACTGGGTAGGCACGGCCATGACGATCAGGTTTACCTGACGCATGACCTGGGCAATATCAACCTGAATTTTAATTCCGGCCGGAAGTTTAACGCCGGGCAAAAACTTGGTATTGACCCGCCGTCGGGCGAGATATTTAAGATAATCGGGAAAGACGCTCCAGAGGCCGACCCGATGCCCGTTCCGGAACAAATTCAAAGCCAGGGTCGTCCCCCAGGCACCGTCGCCGAGCACCAGAATATTTTTTTTAGGCATTGATCTTCTTCCCTATTTTCGGTTCGACACCACTGACTAATCGTTTGATATTCGGAATATGTTTAACAACTATCAAAGCCGAGCAAATAACCGCAAAAATAAAGACCGGATGCCCGAAAAAAGTTCTGTTAATCACGATCAAAATTATCGGCAAAGAAACCGCAGCCAAGATCGAAGCCAGTGAAACATAACGAAACAATAAAAATATTAGCGCCCAGATGCCGATGGTCAAGCCGGTCGCCGCCGGGATCAAAGCCAGAAAAACTCCCAATCCGGTGGCCACACCTTTACCACCTTTGAATTTCAGATAAACCGGGAACATGTGACCAATGATCACCGCCGCGCCACACAAAATCATGTAACTCAATTCTTTATAATCGAGAATCGTTATATCAAAACTAAAGTTTTGAGTTAGACCCGGGATTAAACCAATCCGCACACTCAGCGGTATTAAAAAAACCGCCCCGAACCCTTTGCCCACATCCAGCAAAAAAACCAGGACCCCACCAGGCCAGCCAAGGACCCGGCCGACGTTGGTAGCACCGATATTACCACTGCCCTGAGTCCGGATATCGATGCCTTTAACTAATTTAACCAACAGATAGCCGAAAGGAATGGAGCCTAGGAAATAGGAAAAAATTATAATAATAAAATAAGCTGTAATATTGCTCATACAACAAATCTTGATTCCCGCCTTCGCGGGAATGACATAAAGAAATGAAATGATACAGAATCGTCAATGTCTCAAGTTTTTTATAATATTCGTGGTCGAGACCCCTTTGATCAGGGGCGCGAAAACGACTTTTCCGCCACGCGCCTTGACGATTTCCTGACCAACCACTTTTTTTCCGCGCCAATCAGCACCTTTAACCAACCGATCCGGCTTAATTTTTCTGATCAGGTTTAACGGGGTAAGCTCATCAAAAACAGTGACATAATCAACGCAACTCAAAGCGGCCAGCAACCGAGACCGCTGATGCTGAGGAAAAACCGGCCGGCCACTTCCCTTCAACCGGCGGGCGGAACGATCAGAATTCAAACCAACGACCAGAATATCCCCCTGGGATCGGGCAAATTCCAGCGATTGAATGTGCCCGGGATGAAGCAGATCAAAACAACCGTTGGTAAAAACTATTTTTTTATTCGTTGATCGCCGAATCTCCTGAACGACCTTCCGGAGTCCGCTGATATTTTTTATTTTAGCGACCACCTGACTTTCTCCGTCCGGCGAAGTACTATGCCAGTGCGCAATGATCTCTTCACGGGAAACGGTCGCGGTCCCGACTTTACTGACCACGACCCCGGCGGCCAGGTTCGCCAGGTGGATGGTCTCGGTGAAATCCAGTCCGCCGGCCAGTCCCAGCGCCAGCGCGGCCATGACCGTATCGCCGGCGCCGCTGACATCAAAAACGGAAAGTGAGCGAGCGGGATCATAGATCTCCCGACCTTTTTTATCCAAAAAATAAATCCCTTTTTCACCGAGGGTGATGATAATGAAATCCAACTTCAGATCCCGAATCAATTTCCGGGCGGCCAGCCGGCGTGATTTTTTGTGGGTGATATTCAAACCGGTCGCCAGTTCCACCTCGGACCTGTTCGGCGCTAACCCGTTGGCGCCCTTATACTTACGGTAATCGCTCCCCTTGGGGTCAACGATCACCGGCACTTTATTTTTTCGCGCGATCTGAAAGATCTGACGCAGAAAATCAGCTGTACAAGAACCTTTCTGGTAATCAGAAACCAGAACTAATTTTTGCTTCTTAATGTGTTTTTTAAAATGACTCAACAGCAAACGTTCGACCTTAGCGGTTAACGGCTTGACGTCCTCCTGATCGATCCTTAACATCTGCTGGCGCTGGGCGAGAACGCGAATCTTGAGCGAAGTAATCTTAGCGGGAACACCCTTCACGCCGCTGGTATTGATCTTTAATTTCTTCATTTCCCGGCGCAGGACGTAGCCGCTGGCATCCTGACCGGTCACCCCCAAACAATTTACCCGGGCGCCTAAAGTGACCAGATTATGAGCCAGGTTGGCCGCCCCGCCCAGCCGAAGCTCCTCCCGTCGAACGTTCAGGATCTGAATGGGCGCTTCCTGAGAAATGCGATTCACCTCACCCCAGACATACTTATCCAGGATCAGATCACCGATGACCATGATTTTAGGCAAGCCCATATTTTTAAGAGTGTTGATTAAATTCATATTAAATAAGGGCGGGGATAAACCCCGCAGCTACAATTATTCATCCGTTTAATCAGTGGTTCATTTTTTCAAATGAGCTAAAATACTCCAGCGTAAAAGCGGTAACATGATCTCGTGATGGCCGGTAATGGAAATTCCTTTATTGGTCGGACGACCGGTAACGTTCATATTGGGCCGATAATGTTGGATCATATCCAGGTTAGCAGTGGTAAAATCATTTAACCGGGCACCCAAATTACGAGCGACCGAGACTGATTTCAGAAAGACTTCCGGCAGGATCACGGCCGAACCGACATTGAGCCAGACACCTTTATTCAGACGGGAAATAACCGAAATCAACAGGTGAAAATCGGTTAACGTCGCCGCACCGAGGTTATAACCGGAAATATCCGGATGCATATGGACGGTATCGGTCCCGACGGCCACGTGGACCGTAGCCGGCAGGTTAAGCCGACGGGCGGCGGCCAGGATACTGAATTGCGCGTATTTATTTTTCTCGGCCAGGATCAATTCACCAATGGACTGCCCCAAACCGCGTCCGGTCCAGGCGGCTTTCTGAGCGGCACGGGCAAAAGCCTGAGCCGTTTCCCGGGCCATCCCGAACTGACCAGTCTTAATATTGGCTTTGACATCTTCCGAAGTCGCCCCGATAAACGAAATCTCATAATCATGGAGTGCGCCGGCCCCGTGCAAGGCAACCGCCTGAATGACTCCGCGTTTCATCAGGTCAATAATCACCGGCGCCAGGCCGCATTTGATCACGTGCGCCCCAAGGGAAACGCCAATCAAACGTTTATTCTTCCTGGCCCGGACAATGGCCTCGACCAGGTCATTCCAGGCACGGGCAGCTAACAGGTCCGGCAAACCACTCAGAAACCCCTTAAAATTACGAGGGGGATCAGTCAACCGGGCAAACTGCTTTAACTGCACCAGATGCCGTCTTTTTTTCAGAGAATAGGTCCGGAGTTTTTTTAAGTTCGGTTTCAAGAATTTTGATTTTTTCATACAAAATATTATACCGTAATCCCGGGCACGGTCAACCCCGTTAGAAACCCGCCTGACCGCCAAAGGCGGTTAAACCCTCCAGAGGCGGGCAAGCCGGCGAGGCAGGCAGGTCGTCTTAAGACGACCGTCAAATATGTTTATTACCTTTCTATAATCTAAAATACTACTTGAATGCGCTTCCGCTCACCGAGTATTATACTGCGATTTCTAACGGGGTCAACCCCGTTAGAGACAGGTCGCCTAAGGCGACCGTCGTATTGTAATAATAATATTGCTTGCGATGTCAACTCGCTATTGCCGATCATTTATTCGTAATACTATCAAATGCCTCTAACGGGGTCAACTAAAAACTTATTTCTTGTCAATTCATTATTTGTATTTTATAATACAACGGTCTATTAAATCATTTACAGGAGAAATAAAGCCAAATGGAAAACATTGTTCTGGAGTTACCGACCCTATCATGCCTGATCATTATCGGCTGTCTGTTGATCTTAAGCGCGTTTTTTTCCTCGTCGGAGATCGCCCTGTTCTCGTTCCGCCGGACCCGGCTGGCCATGCTGGTGCGGAAGAAAAACCAGAAAGCGCTGTTGCTCAACCAGGTTTTACAGGAACCGGAACGGGTACTGAGTACAATCCTGGTGGGCAATAATATTGTCAACACGGTCGGTTCGGTCCTGGCGACGGCCGTCGCCCTGACTTTTTTCGGTGAAAAAGGTATTTTCATCGCCATGCTGGCCATGACTTTCCTCCTGATCCAATTCGGCGAGATAATCCCGAAAGCCTTTGCCAGCCAATCATGGGAAAAAGTTTCTTTCAGCGTCGCTCCGGCCCTCAGGGTCTTCAGCTGGATTTTTTATCCGGCGGTCGAGTTTTTCTCACTGATCACCCGGACTTTCTTCGGCCTGCTGGGCCGGAAGATCGAATATAAAAAACCGTCGATCACCCGGGATGAATTAAAGCAGATCGTTGATCTGACCGGCGAGACCGGAAACTTAAAAAAACAGGAAACGGAAATGCTGGAAAATGTGTTTAAATTTCAGGATCGGTTGGTCAAAGAAGTAATGTTGCCGAGAAAAAATATCGACGCGCTGGACCTCAAGGATCCAACGGAAAAACAATTAAAACTGATCACGGATAAACGCCATACCCGGATACCGGTTTACAACGGCGCGCTGGATAATATCATCGGGATACTGCATACCAAAGAATACCTGAACATCGTCTGTTATCAAAACCTGATCGTCCTGCACGACCTGCTTCGCTCACCTTATTTCGTATTGGAAAATAAGAAAATCAGCGAGATCTTACCCGAACTCCAACGTCAACGCATCCATCTGGCGGTCGTCATCGATAAAAATAAAAAGGTCAAGGGAATCGTCACTATCGAAGACATCATTGAAGAGATCGTCGGTGAGATCATGGACGAGGATGATGTCGTTGAGTCAACCGAGCCCCCAACGACTAAATCTTAAATTATCCCGCTCTTAGTGTCGTCGTCGGACGGAGTAAAGTCATCCGGTCCCTTGGTATCGTCCCTGCCCAGACTGGTTTCGCCCCCGCCCAGACTGGTCTTGCCGCCCTTGGTCCGGTCAACATCCGGGCCGCGCAAGTCTTCGTCGGTGAAAGCCAGTTCCGGAGACACGCGAGCTTTCTTCAACTGTTGCTGCCAGATGAGGAAGAAAACCACGCTCAGGATACCCAGGAAAGTAACGATCGCCAGGATGAACTTCCAACTACCCGCGGCGGTAATGGCCGGCGGTTCGTTTTCACCCCTAAACCCTTTACTGACATCAAACGCAGAAACTCCGGTTTCAGTAATCCCCGCCCGGCCGGATAAAACATCAACCACTAATTTTTCCAGATAATCAAGTTGGTTATCACAGTTACGAAGCGTTTCCAGATGATTACGATATCCGGCCATATAAGCTTCCGGGTTATCGCGCTTCTTCCCGGCCTGTTTTTCCCTGATATCTAATATTTTTTCCTTGATCGCATTAGAAATATTAATCGCGTAATTATAATGCGCCGTTCCCGCCAGCTTCACAACCGCTTTATCGGCTCGATCTTCCCGCTTGGTCAGTTTTTCCTCATCAATATTCCAAACGTCTTTTAAAGTCAGCTTATACACCACCTTGTTCCGTTGAGTCGGTGTTGAAGACGGAAGTTCAACGGTACCTTCTTTCGGTGGTTGCACGTAATAAGAACCCTTAACGGAATCAAACTTCAGGACCAAACCGCCCAGATCTTCCACGTGTTCCGGCATAGTGATCTCTCTCGGGAGATAATGCTTCACCAAAACCGTCTGCCGACGAGCCTCATTGTTAACCACGTGGATATTAAGAATAATACTGCCCCATTCATATTTTTCATAAATAAACCATTTATCCTGCAGATGATCCAGGATTTGCAGATTATATTCTTTCAATTCATCCAGGAGCTTAAGTTTTTTCCGTAAATCATCAACACCTTTAGTTTTGTCGGTGACCGTAGTGGTCAGTTCGGTAAAACCGACCCCTTGATCTTTACTGATTTGAGACAATTCACCGGCCATCTTACCGATCTCACCCAAAACTTCGTTAACCGTTATTTCCTGGGCGGTGGCACTGCTACCGGCTTCTATCTGAGAAACCTGACCCATCAACGCGGTAATACCACTTTCGATAGCCACTAATGTATCAGCTGTCTGGGATTTCTGAGCGGACGCGCTCATGGCAATCAGAGTATCGCTCTTAACCTCATCCAAAGTTGTTCCGACGATGGATAAGACCATACTATCGGTCGCCCCGCTATCAGGTTCATTGACCACGACCGTGAAATCACCTTTGCCCCAGCCGGTCTTGGTTTTCAGCTTATATTCGTACACACCCGTTCCATTATTGAAATCATCCAGTATCTCGGTCATGACTGCTTTGGGAACCACTAACTTATTCTTCGGATCATAAACATCAACCGTCGGTGCTAACCCGGTATCCGGACCCTGGAATTTAATGGACACGGAATCACCGCTCTTAACCGAGTTCGGCCGATCGATCATATAAGACTGAATATCATCGCCTACACCGGACACATCGGAACGAACATAACCCACATCGATACGAACTTGCTCAACATCATCCGCTAAGTTAGAGATTTTAGTGTCAACCAATGAACGAATGCTGTCCTTTAAGCTATCCAACTGCTCCGGCAGGATAACTTCCGTCTGTTGTTGGATCAGGGCGGTGGTGCTGACAATCTGGGTGGTATCATCCTTAATATCATCAGATGTAGTTTTAATATTCTGAAGTTTTACCGGAATATTGATATCATAGGTCATCGCGCCATAAAAATTCTGACCCGAATAAGTCAGGGTCACCCTGGCCCAGTAAGTAGTATTTTCCTGGAGACCGGTATTATTCCAATCAATATGAAAAACACCTTCAGCGTTGGGCGAAGACGAAAATAATGACTGGTCCCCGGGCGTACCCGGATCGGTATCAACCGGGTTGCCAGACTGGTCATAAATATCAATAGCCACGCTGTCCGGTAAAGGAGAACTCTGAATCAATCCATCCTTTTCGAACCAGCTGATAACGTGCATACTATCAGTTGACGCGTCATAAAGGAAATTCGCGATGGCACCCCATTGATGAATTACCGATGAGGCCATAAGCACAGTCATTTCCTTATCCTGATCTGCTGTCCACGGACCTATCGTCTTCAGTGAATAACCATCTTTACGAACGACGGTGGTATAATCCGTCTTGTAAGGATACGCATGATGTACCGGTGACTGCAGATAATAAGCACTCGTACCATCACCCCATTCAACCGGCGCGCCCGGGGTTCCGATACCATCCAGATCCTGTTGGGTCACATCATCCAGGAAGTTCCAATTAACATTATAATAATCAATCAAAAATTGTCCGGTTTCGCCATAAGACCCGATATTGATATCATCATCATTGGCATCATAAACGCGAATGGTGGTGGTAATACCACCCTGCCCAAAATTAGGAATAGCCCAGTTGTAAGGACTGGTATTAGCCGTATTGGTAATAATATCATGACTATCACTCACGAAACCATCGGTCGAGTAGCGAATAGTGATATTATTGACCGTACCGGTAGTGGTCCAGCTAATCACTTCGGGCTCATTGGTCACCACCCAGGGAAGCGTTCTGATTTGATTAGGCGGCTCATTAACGGCTTTGGTGGAAAGTTCGGAGACAATTTCACTTTTAATCTTAAACGGATCATCAGAAACATCCTTTACGGCCAGATCACCGGTCAGGAAAACCCTGACCTTACCGGTAAACCCGGCGGTAATTTGGTCCGGGACGTCCCAGGAATAACTATTGGTGCCGGTAACATTATCAGTCAGGACAACAATCGGGTTTTCGAGATCCGGGTCATTCACATCACTGAAATCACCGACTTTTGACCATTGGACCGTAACATTAAGCATAGTCCCGTTGGTATTCCAGGTAACATTATACGGCACGGCGACCATTAATTCTATACCCGCCGCACTGGGCGTTAATACCTGGAACCAACCCCGGATACGGAAACCCTTGGGAGAAACATCATAGGCCTCGGTGGGGTCACGGTAATCAGATATCCTGATCTGAGTAATTTCGCCGACCGAAATGTCATCCGGCACGGTCCAGTTATGACTGCCGGTATTAGAAACCGTCTCGATAAATTTCGGGGTAGCAAAATCATCCATGGAATATTCCAGGATCACATCCGGGACTGTCCCGTCAGTCGCCCAGGTAAAAGTCATGGGCTCATTGACGCCGATAGTAATACCGGAAGTCGGGTAAGTAATATTAAATGCACCTCGAATCTTAAAACCGTTATCAGATTCGTCATTGGTCACATCTGCGTCAGCATTGTCACGCACTCTAAACCTGTAGGGGTATTCAGTCCACGAATGGCCGGGATAAGTAATCTCGGCCGTCGGTTCATCCGGGACGGTCCAGCCACAGGTATTGGTGCCGGAAATATTGGAGAAAGGCGAACCGGGAATCGCACTCCAACCGCTTCCGGGATTATAGAATTCGACATCAACTAAAGACATACTGCCAATCGAAGTCCAGGTAATGGGCTGAACGCTATTGACCGGCAGGACTTCGTTACCATTCGGGGAGACTACGGTCAGGTCACCGCGGATTCTGAAGCCATCCGAATCGTCATAGATAACATTAGGTTCATTAGCATCGCGGACCCTGACTTTAACAATATCAGTGTTGGTAATATCATCCGGAATTTGCCAGTTCTCAAAACTACCGTCATTGAGCGTACTGGCGACCACGGTCGTAATCACACTGGTAAAATTATCCAACGAGTAATCGATCTGGACATCACCGGTAAAACTACCGGTGGAGGTCCAGGTAATCGCGTAAGTATTATCCACGATCAATTGATCACCGGCCGCCGGGCCGAGAACATTGATCCGGCCCCGGATCTTGAAGCCATTATCGGAGGTATCATTGACCAGGGTGTCGTCGGCGGCGTCAGAGACCCTGACCTTCCAGATATAAGTAGATTTAATAGTATCAGAAACAGTCCAGTCATAACTGCCCGTATTAGCCGTGGTGGTAATCGGAATAATATTAGACGCAAAATCATCGTCGGAATATTCTATCAGGACGCTATCCATAGTGCCCACATTGGTCCAGGTAATGGTCCTGGTATCACCAACCAGCCAGATTTCGTCACCGTTCGGCGAATTCACGATGATCTTACCACGGATCTTGAACCCATTGGAAATCGCCACGGTTTCGAAGGGATAACCATCATCGTTGACGTCGGCGATCCGGATCCGAACGGTATCGGCATAAGTAATACTATCCGGTACCTGCCAGTCATAAGTATTGGAACCACTAACGCAGGCGTAATTGGCTTCAATGGTCTGGGCCGGCGGAAAGGTGGCGCCGTCATTGACCGAGTATCTGATCTCGACCGGGGTAAAGGAACCGGTGGCCGTCCAGTCGATCGAATAGGTAGTCGTCTGATAAGTCGCGTTATAGACCATCCACTCCTCACTGCCGACCGGATTGTCGACGGCCAGGACGCCCTGGATCTTGAACTGGGCGGAAACGTTCTGACCTTCTGAATCAAGGTAATCAGAGACCCGGACCCGAACCTGATCAACGGCCGTGACCGTATTCGGGATCTGCCAAAGATAAATGTTAGTTTCGTCGGTATTGGAAATCGCTGATTCGATGGTGACGGCATCACTGAAATCGCCGAGCACGGAATATTCTAATTTAACGTTCGGGATCGTCCCGATGGTCGTCCAGGAGATCGGGTAAACTGAGTCAACAATCCAGGTCTCGCCGCCGGCCGGTGAATCAAAGACAAAATCACCGCGGATCTTGAAGTAATTGGAAACCTTATTAACCGTACCATCATTGGAATCAGTCACCCGGATACTGACAATGTCGGTGGCG
>DAOWBV010000230.1 GCA_030633885.1 Planctomycetota bacterium | reverse complement strand
TTCTTGTTTTTAAGGGTGTCCTGCTTTTTGCTACATTATTAAAAGCAGAATTCCAAGCCCGATAAAAAAGAGACTCATTAAAATCTTGCTTAAGACCAGGTTCTTTTGCGAAAATTTACTTAGTTTTTGGGAGCTGATGCCGAAGTAGGCCAGGATAAATACCACGATTAACGGTAAGATGAACATCAGATTATACAACACCAGATAAAACATCGCGTTGACCTTCAGTTCCGGATCCTTGAGCACAAAAACGATCGTTGGCAGGTACACCTGGCCCGTACAGACCGCTTCAAATAAGGTCACCAGGAACCCGATCACGATCGCGCCGATAACCAAACCCGGGCCTTTTACGTTATCCCTGATCACCGCATGGATTTTCTGTTTTAAGGAAAGCGGTAACTGCAGCGCCAGCCCCTTGGTTTGTTTAGTCTTTAAATAAACCACCAGATCATACAAACTTAACCCCGCCAGACAAAAGACCAGACCGACCATGACGTAAAGAATAATATCGCTGAGCAGATAATAGGCGGATAATGATTGAAACGCTTTGAAGAGTCCGATTCCCAGCAGGAGATAAGTCACGAAAACTGTCAGGGTATAGAATAGTCCGACAATCATTATCTCGCGCCGGCTCCGGCCGACAAAACTCAGGAAAGAAATAAAAAAGATGATGGTCGCGAAGGCGCAGGGATTAACACCATCAAGCAGTCCCGCTCCAATTATGCCGATCACCCTGAATGATTTAAACCGGCTCTTTAATTTATAATTGTTTTTCGGCTGGCCTGAACTACCGACCATTATTTGGGTTGATTGGGCCGTGAAATTGTTTACCCCGATAAAATCGGGGCGTGGTTTTTTTAAAACCTGCTCAATCGTTTTGTCTAACTTATTTATAATATCATTTGAACCGGCCAAATACTTATCAGACACAAAAACTGTTACCGGTTTACTAGTTTTAATGCTGAATTTCTCTTCCAAATCCATTAAATATTCATAATTCCTGAGTTCGCCGACATCAAACTCCTGGATCGATATCCGGGTCCCGTATTTTTTTCTCAGTTCCGGGAAAATGGAATTCCTGATCTCGAAACACTTTCCGCATCCGACCGAATAAAAAAACAATATCGGCAAGGCAGTCTGATCCGGGACTATTATTTCTTCCTTTAATAAACTGTTCAGTTTGGTCAATATTTCCGTCTGGCCGATGAAGAACCCATCACCCATGAACATCTCCACGGACTCATGTCTGGGCACCAGATACTCTTTTTCGAATTGGGCCAGTAAACGGTAGGAATCAACGTCTTTAGCCAGGTGTTCTTTAATGATTAATCCTGACTGTTTTTGACGAAGGGCCTCCAGTTTTTCCCGAATCAAATTATAATTCTTAGCCGTCCGGGTCCGGAAGATGACTATTTCCGATTGTTTCAACCCGAATCCCTTCCCCTTGATCTTACCGGTCACGTTAAACTGGGCAGCCGGTTTCTTTTGATCATTAATATGGATATAAAGGAATGATTTGAAGCGGGCATTTAAGGTATGATCAGGATGCAATTCAACTTTTATTAATTGATCACTCGCATCTTGACCCTGGCTACTTATTACTTCTGCCGATAGGCATTCGCATGACGGGCGCACCCTGGTAATTTTGTCGCTTGGGTTGGGTAATCGCACCTTTACCCGCGTCTGGTAATGCCGGCCCAGTTCTACTTCGCCTAACTTCCATTCGGCCGGATCAAGATTGATTTTCGACTGAGCTCTGAGGATGGGGGTCGAAAAAATCAGGGCTAAAAACATCAGGATCAACAAAAAGAATTTTTTCATAGTAGTATTATATCCGGCGCGATGGTTATGTCAATACTTGCCCCGATGATTTATCGGGGAGAGAAATGTGATTTTGAAATGTCGTTGCTATTTATGTTCTATTTTCTGTTTTCGAGACCTGACCCCTTGACTGGATTGTGAATATTTGCTATCCGTTACTTTGGTCAAACGGCCCCGGTCATCATATTTGTTGACCGTATCTGTGTTATCGTCAACTACAGTCAAGAGGTTGGATT
>DAOWBV010000088.1 GCA_030633885.1 Planctomycetota bacterium | reverse complement strand
GGGGTAGTGTGCTTATCGTGCAACAACTTGATCAAGTCCGGGATCGCGCTTGATCCTTCGATCTCGCCCAGGGCGGCACCGGCCCGACCCCGAACCTCCGCGTCTTTATCATTACTCATTGCTTTACGTAAAGCGGAAGAGGCCGCCGTATCACCGATCTTACCCAGGGCAATGGCCGCCGAGCCCCGGCGAATGGAATTTTTACTTTTTTTTAAAGCATTGATCAACGGTCCGATCGCCTGATCACCGAACTGAGCCAGTTTTTTTATGTGGACGTCCCGCGCCTGAGGCGGCGTCCGGGAATTGAGTTTCTTGATATGTCCTTTGATCTGTTCCTCGACGCTTTGTCCGCAAGCCGCGCCCCAGACCAGGGCCAGCAACAACAAACCACGACCCAATGCTTTCACCGTATTCATGATGACCTCCTCCTTTTTTTTCTATTCACTCGCAGGTCTCATCAACCTCCGGATCTTCCGGAGTATTGTTTTTCTGGTCTTTTTTTAATAACTCGGAAACGGCAAACTGTTTGTCGATCGAATCGTCGAGAAAAAACATCAGGGTGGGCAGGTAACGTAATTTGATCCGTTCGCCAATGACTTTCTGGATATACCCCCGGGCGCGCATCAAACCATTGAAAGTTTGCTTCCGCTTGGCCGGCGGGCCGAAGACAGAAACATAAACACGCGCTGATTTCAGATCACTGGCCGGCTTGACCTTGGTAATACTGACAAATCCGATCCGCGGATCGTTCAGTTCATGCTGGATGACCTGACTGATCTCTTTTTGTAATTCCTTACCGATTCGGACAAGCCGATTAATTGACATGACTTACTCGCTAAAGCATTCCTGCCGGCAATCGATGATCTCCACCAGCGGGACGGCGCGGATAAATTTTATAATGTTAGATAACGTCTGATTGATGAAACGATTGTCATTGCCGACCGAAGCCAGTCCCAGGACCGCCTGTTGATGAATATCATTCAAGTCAACTTCAGCCACCGAAACGTTAAAATTATTTTTCAGCCGATCCTTGAGACTTTTCAAAACCCGGCGCTTGTCTTTCAGGGAACGGGCGTCCCGGATCATTAATCTGACCGAAAGAGTTCCGACAATCATTTTATTTGTCCGGATCCCGTCAGGAAGAAGTTTTGGTTTCCAACTTCCGGGCTTTTTCTTCGATAAAATAAGCCTCGATAATATCGCCCACCCGGATGTCGTCAAAATTATTGAGCTTGACCCCGCACTCAAAACCTTCGGCTACTTCCCGGACGTCATCTTTGAATCTTTTCAAGGAAGTGAGTTTACCCTCGAAAATAACTTTATTTTCCCGTTTGACCCGAATCTGGTTTGATCGTTCGACTTTCCCGTCGATCACGGCGCAACCGGCGATGGTTCCGAGTTTGGATATTTTAAACGTATTGCGGACATTCAAATGACCGTTGATCACTTCCAACTTTTCCGGTTCCAGTAACCCCTCCAGAGCCAGTTTGATATTATCAGCCAACTGGTAAATAATATCGTACTGTTTTATGTCAACCTTTCGTTCCAGGGCAACCTGCCGGGCCCGTTCCTCCGGGCCGACATGGAATCCGACGATAATGGCGTCGGAAGCATCGGCCAGGATCACGTCTGATTCATTGATCCGGCCCACCCCGGCGTGGATTATTTTCAGTTTCACCTCTTCGGTCGAGATAGCACCCAACATGTTCTGGATCACTTCCAGTGAACCCTTAACGTCGGCTTTAAGGATGATTTTTACTTCCTTTATCTTATCGACCTGGATCCGGTCATATAATGTTTCCAGGGTAATGTGCGGTCGGTTGGCTGCCCGGCTGGTCTGTTGCCGGTTGGCGTAATTTTTCGAGATCTCTTTCGCCATCTGCAGGTTCGCCACGGAGTAAAAACGGTCTCCGGCTTCCGGCACTTCCGGCAAACCGGTAATACCAACGGCCGAGGCCGGCCCGGCCGATCTGATATTTTTCAGGTGAGTATCGTACATGGCCCTGACTTTACCGTAAGATTTACCGCAACTGATCACATCGCCGACCTGCAAAGTCCCGTTTTGAACCAGGACAGTGCTGAAAACACCCTGTCCTCCGGTCAGTTTAGCTTCCAGGACAACCCCGTAAGCTTTTCGTTTTGAATTCGTCTTGAGTTCCAGTATTTCCGATTGCAGGACCAGCATTTCCAGGAGATTATCGACTCCCTGGCCGGTCAGCGCTGAAACTTCCACGAAAATAGTTTTGCCGCTCCATTCTTCCGGTATTAAATCCAAGTTGGCCAACTGCTGTTTGACCTTGGCCAGGTTAATATCTTTTTTATCAACTTTATTAATGGCCACGACGATCGGCACTTTCGCGGCCCGGGCGTGGTTGATCGCTTCTTCGGTTTGGGGCATGACGCCGTCATCCGCGGCCACGACCAAAACGACAATATCAGTTACCCTGGCCCCGCGGGCCCGCATATGAGTAAAGGATTCATGGCCCGGGGTATCGAGAAAAACTATTTTTTTATCATTGACCATGACTTCATAAGCGCCGATGTGCTGGGTGATCTTACCGGATTCCGTATCGACCACCTTAGATGATCGGAACTTATCAAGCAGTGAAGTTTTACCGTGATCGACATGCCCCATCAGGGTGATGATCGGCGAGCGGGTCTCGGTATTTTCTTCCTCGGTTTCCGCTTCCTTGATCATCTTTTCGATCAGGTCCGGCTCGGCTTCGACTTCGATCTCGCAATTAAATTCCAAGCCGAGAAAAATGATCGCGTCCTCATCCAGCGTATCATTAATGGAGACCATGATCCCGTGATCCATTAATTTCTTGATCATCAGATTGGCCTTCACGCCCAGTTTTTCGGAAGCTTTTTTAACGGTCACCGGCGCGGCGACGTGAATTTTCAGATCGGCCGGGGTTTCCTTTTTGACCGGTGCCGGCGCTTTCTGTGTTGGTTTCCCGGCGAGGCGCCGGGCCATCGCGGAAACGCCTTTTCGGGTAAAAGTTTTCCGGATGATCCTTCCGTGTTTTCGTTCTTTTTCTTTATCGGTCGGCGCTTTTTCGTCACTAAAATGATCCATCTCGGACGGTCGTAAAGCCCGGACAGTTTTTTCTTCTTTAGCTAATTTATGGATCAGGTTCACCGTGGCCGATTCCGGCACGTCTTCCTTCTTTTTCGGCGCTTTCGATTCGGGTGTTTTCTGCTTGACGACCGGTTTAGCCGGCGCTTTTTCCTTGACCGGTTCCGCGGCCGGTTTCCCCTTGACCTTTTCGCGTAACCGGGACGCGTCCGGTTCCGATAACCCGCTCATACTGTTCTTGATCGTAATTTTGAGCGTCTTGGCCCGAACGATCAGTTCTTTGCTGGACATCCCTAATTCTTTGGCTAATTTATGGGCACGTATTTTCATTTGGTCTCTTTTTCCGTATCAGCACTGGCTTCTTTTTTTTCTTCCTCGGATGATTCCGTCGGCTCCGTGGCCGATTCCGCCGGTTCCGTGACCGGGTCAGCCGCTTCCGCGGCCGGTTCCTTTTCTGGTTCCACCGAAGCCGGTGTTTCCGGCTTGTCGGATTCGCTGACGGTTTCTTCGTTATCCGCTGACGCGTCCGGTTTCGGCTCTTCGGCCGGAGTTTCTTCGGTCGGCGCCGCTTCTTCCGGCGCCGGCGCGGCTTCAGCGGTCACCTCCTCGTCTTCCTCGCTGGAAACCACGTCAATATCCCACTGGGCCATCTTGGAGACCAACCGGATATTCTGTCCTTTTTTTCCGATGGCCAACGCCAACTGGTTACCAGGCACAAAAACCTTGGCTTTTTTCGTCGATTCATCCAATTCCACCGCGTCGACTTCAGCCGGTTTCATGGCATTCTTGATCAAAGTGGCCAGGTCATCATCCCATTCAATGATATCGACCCGTTCGCCGCCGAGTTCATCCACAATATTTCTGATCCGGACACCGCGCACCCCGACGCAGGCACCGGTCGCGTCAACCTTCTGATTATTGGAGGCCACGGCGATCTTGGTCCGGCCGCCCCCTTCCCGAACGATCATTTTGATCTCGACTGTTTTATCAACGATCTCCGGTATTTCCAATTCGAATAAACGGCGGACAAAATCCGGATGGGTTCGGGAAAGCAGGATCTTCACTTTCGAACCCTGTTTTTTGACGTTGACCACCAGCGCCTTAATCCGTTCGCCGATCCGGTAGGTCTCACCCGGGATCTGTTCGGATTTGGGTAAGAAGGCCTCGGTTTTGCCTATAGTAATAATGATATTGCCGCGCTCAAAACGTAAGACCGAACCGGCGAGAATATCGTTGATTTTTGTCTCCATTTTGATAAAGATCACGTCTCCTTCGGCTTCCTTGATCTTCTGGATAATAACCTGTTTGGCCGTCTGGGCGGCGATCCGGCCCAGGATGCTTGGATCGATCGGTGCCACTCCTTCACCGGTAATGAGCTTACCGGTTTTGCGGTCTATTTTGATTTCCGGCACATCGAGTAATTCGTAATGCTTGCGAACCGCCGACGCGAAGGCAGTCTCCAATCCTTCAAAGATGATCTCTTTATCGATCCCTTTGTCCCGATGAATACTATCGATCAACCTTAATAGCTCGCCGTTCATTTTCTTGTCCTTAAATAGCGCTAAATGGCCAAAATAAAAAGTGGGACCGGACCCACTTTAATAAAACCAGACACAAAGTTGAATCCGTAGTGTATACCAGAAAGAGCTGGTTGTCAAGAGAATTGATTTTTTATCGTAAAAATTTATGCGGCTTATTGTTATGGCTCCGGCCGGATCCGATTTTATAATCACTTGACAAATATCACCCGGAAATATATGATGAGGGTTGATGGTTGTTTGACGAAAGGAAATAACCGGTGGCGGTAGAACAAGAAATAAAGAATTTTCAGGCCAGGATCAAGGCACTTAAAGATGAGATCGGCAAGATCATCGTCGGCCATGAAAGCGTGATCGACCAGGTCTTGACGGCCGTTCTGGCCGGCGGGCACACCCTTTTGGAAGGTGTCCCCGGGATCGGCAAGACCCGACTGGTTCGTACCCTGGCCCAGTGCCTTAATCTCAAGTTTTCCCGGATCCAGTTCACGCCCGACCTGATGCCGGCTGACATTACCGGTACTAACCTGGTGGTCGAAGCCGAATCCGGCCAAAAGAAATTCCAGTTCCAGAAGGGACCGGTCTTCGGGAACATAATTTTAGCTGATGAGATCAACCGGGCGACCCCCAAAACCCAGTCCGCTCTGCTGGAAGCCATGCAGGAGCTGAACGTCACCGTGGCCGGAACAACCTACCCTTTACCCGAACCATTTTTCGTGCTGGCTACCCAGAACCCGATCGAGATGGAAGGGACTTATCCTCTGCCCGAGGCCCAGCTGGACCGTTTCTTTTTTAAAACGTTGGTCAAAATGCCGTCAGTCAGCGAGATGGAAACGATCATGGACCGGACTACCGGGCGCGATGAGATCGAGGTGAAACCGGTCATGACCGGAACCGAACTTCTGTCGCTCCGGAAATTAGCGCGGGAAGTACCGGTGGCCGGGCATCTGAAACGTTATATTGCCCAACTGGTTCATGCGACTCATCCTGATACCAAAGAAACCAGTGAATTGGTCAAGCGTTACGTCCGTTACGGGGCCAGCCCCCGCGGCACGCAGGCCGTAATGCTGGCCGGCAAGATCACCGCCCTGCTCAAGGGTCGATATAATTTAAGTTTTGCGGATATCAGGCAAGTCGCTGTCCCGGCCCTGCGCCATCGGTTAATATTGAACTTTGAAGGCGAAGCCGAAGGGATCAAACCGGACAACATCATCCAGAACCTTTTAGAAACCCTGCCCGAATTACCGCAGGAAGTAGAGAAACTAACAAAGTAACATCAAATGGAAAAAGAAACCGTGCCGAGAAAAAATTCCGTTTTTAATATTATCCTCTGGATCGTCTTAACGATACTGGGTGGCGTTTACTTAGCTGGACTTTTATTTATCATACCTAATTTTAACTCCGCCTTTGAAAGTTTGCATGTGGTCCTACCCGGAATCACTAAATTAACTCTTTTCCTATCATTTTATTTACGAAGCTACTGGTTTGGATTTTTGCCGGTTCTTTTTGTGCTTTGGGTCGGATTAGGTATCCTGGCTTTTGTTAGTTGGCCCGGTAAAATTCGTGCCGCGGTCACGATTTTTTTAGTGATTTTGAATGTCTTGATATTGGTCTTATTAGGAATTGTTTTTTTGGGTATTTTCCTGCCACTCATGAGAATTCAGTTAATGTTGGCAAAATAAATTTTGGAGAAAAATATTATGATCACTTTAGAACGAGTTAAAGCCCACCCGCAGACGCGGGTCTTTATGGAACTGGCTGATGAAAACCTGGGCGTGTTGGGTTATACCGAGCACGGCGTCCGGCACGGGAAACTAGTCGCAAAAATGGCGCGCAATATAATGGGAGAACTGGGTTATTCGGAAGCCAACTGCGAACTGGCCGCCATTGCCGGCTACCTGCACGATATCGGTAATGCCATTAACCGGTCCTCGCACGGACAGGCCAGCGCCTTTCTGGCTTATGAGATTCTGAAGGATCTGGGTGCTGGCTATCGTAACATCGGTTTGGTCATCGGCGCCATTGGTAACCATGATGAAAGTGAAGGCGAACCGGTCAGCCCGATCTCGGCCGCCGTTATCATCGCCGATAAATCGGATGTGCACCGCTCTCGGGTGCGGAATTTAAAAGAAATTAATTTTGATATCCACGACCGGGTGAACTTTGCCGTCAAACGATCACGGGTAGTGGTTAATCAAAATTCAAAAACGATCTCCCTGGTCTTGAGCATTGATACCCGGATCTCCAAGGTAATGGAATATTTCAAGATATTCCTTAAGCGGATGGTCGGTTGTCAGAAGGCGGCTCACCTCCTGAAGTGCGAATTCAAGTTAACGATCAATAAAACAAAGTTCCTCTAAGTGCTTTCTAAAAAAAGCGGACCCGACTGTTTTTTTTGCAAAAAATACGTGAAATTTTTCACGGAAAATCTTGATTTTTTTCTGTTCTCGCTGTAAAATTGAATTTCTCGGCTATACTAGAATTTGAGTAAATGACCCGGAAAAATAAGTGAAAGGAGAAAGCAGCTATGACGGCCAAGAGTAATGTTTCGGAGTTTATGGATAAAATCGTTGCCAAAAACCCAGCGCAGGAGGAATTCCATCAGGCTGTCCTTGAAGTCACCAATTCCCTCATGCCTTATATCGATAAGAACCCAAAATACAAAAAAGCAAAAATACTTGAACGGATCGCCGAACCGGAAAGAGTTTTAATGTTCCGCGTTCCCTGGGTCGACGATAAAGGCGAAGTCCACGTCAATCGCGGTTTTCGGATCGAGATGAACAGCGCCATCGGTCCGTATAAGGGCGGGCTCCGTTTCCATCCTTCAGTTAATCTTGGTATCCTGAAATTTCTTGCTTTCGAACAGGTGTTCAAGAACTCCTTAACCACCCTGCCCATGGGCGGCGGTAAAGGCGGCGCGGATTTTGACCCTAAAGGAAAATCAGATAACGAAGTGATGAAGTTCTGTCAGGCATTCATGAGCGAACTCTTCCGCCATATCGGACCGAATACAGATGTTCCGGCCGGAGATATCGGCGTCGGCGGCCGGGAGGTCGGCTACATGTTCGGCCAGTATAAAAAGCTTACAGATACCTTCACTGGCGTACTTACCGGCAAGGGCCTGGAATGGGGCGGCTCGCTGGTTCGAACTGAAGCTACCGGCTACGGACTCGTCTATATAATGGACGAAACACTCAAAGCTGCCGGCAAATCGTTAAAGGGCGCTACTGTGGTCATCTAAGGTTATGGAAATGTTGCAATATATGCAACACAAAAAGCCCAGGAACTTGGAGCAACAGTTGTCGCACTGAGTGACTCTAACGGTTACATCCACGACCCAGACGGAATCAAACTCGACACCGTTAAGCAGATTAAGGAAGTGG
>DAOWBV010000115.1 GCA_030633885.1 Planctomycetota bacterium | reverse complement strand
GAAGAAATCACCGGTAATTTAATTTTTGACTGGCCAGCAGACAGGCGCACCCAGTCATGATAACGAGATAACGTTTCTAAAGCGGCGATCGCCCGTTCCGGGAACGGATAATTGGGAATACCCGCCGCGTCCAGTATTTTTATACCCGGATTAATTAATTCACCGCCCATAAAACTGGTAAAAAGCGGTTTTTTTGTCTGACGGGCGACCCGGACGATCGTCCGGGCGATCCGAGCCGGTAATTCCTCCGTCGCCGGGGTAAAGATAACCAGTCCGGCATGGACATTCTTATCTTTCAGGACCGTTTTCAAGGTTACCCGGTAACGTTCCTCCGGCGCGTCGGCGATCACATCGATCGGATTGTAAACGGAAACACCGGCCGGTAATTTCTGCCGTAATTTTTTGATGGTCGGCTCGGTAAAATCAGCCATTTTTAATTGGGTGGATCGAACCACCGCGTCGGTAGCCAATACGCCCGGCCCGCCGGAATTAGTGACCACGGCTAATTTCGGACCGGTCATCCTGGTTCGGGTATAAAAAGCTTTAGCCAAGTCGAATAGTTCTTCCAGATTATTGGCCCGGATCACACCCGATTGCGCAAAAGCGGCCCGGTAGGCCACTTCACGCCCGGCCAGCGACCCGGTATGAGACGAAACGGCCCGGGCCCCGGCCGCCGTCGTCCCGGACTTGACCAGAATGATCGGCTTACGTTTACTGACTGCGGCCGCCGCTTTCATAAAAGCCTGTCCGTTCTTGATCCCTTCGAGGTACCCTAAAATCACCTCCGTCTCCGGGTCCCGGCCAAGATATTTCAGCAGACTGACCTCATCGATATCTATCTTATTGCCAAGACTGATCAATTTAGAGAGCCCGACCCCCTCTTTGATCGTCCAGTCGAGCACGGCCATACATAACGCCCCGGACTGGGAGAAAAAAGCGATCTTACCCCGGGGCGGCATTTTGGAGGTAGCCGAAAAAGTGCTATTGAGCGGTTGACGGGTATCGATCAATCCGACGCAGTTCGGTCCCAGTACCCGGATCCGATGACGCCGGGCCACAGATTTGATCGCCCGCTCCATTTTCGCCCCTGACAAACCGGTCTCTTTAAAACCGGCCGTGATAATAATGGCTGACCGGACACCTCGCCGGCCGCATTCTTCCATCAGCGATAAAACAAAAGGGGCCGGGACCGAAAAAACGGCCAGATCGATCCGCCCGGGCACCTGATTGACACTCGCGTAACATTTATGCCCGAGAATCTTTTTGGTCTTGGGGTTGACGGGATAGATCTTGCCCGAGAAACCACTCCGGATAATGTTTTTTAAAATATTATTACCCAGTTTACCGGGTGTCCGCGAAGCACCGAGAACAGCAATTGATTTAGGATGAAAGAAATGATTAAGCATAATAAATCAAGGGAAACAACGATGTTTGCTCTGTTAGAAATCAATAAGAAAAATGGCGGTCATCTCATCCGCCGGAGGACGGATCAGTCCTTTGGCTGAAATAGATGGACTACCTGCCCGCCCCGATTGATATCGGGGCCCGCCGTTTCACTCCTGCCTGCCGGTTTACCCGCCTCAGGAGGGCAGGCAGGTTGGCAGGCGGGTTGCTAATGGAGTTTGTCGCCGTTGATCCAAATTCAGGGCTAGCCCTAAACCCAACATGGTTTAGGGCAGAACCAGATTAATATTCCGCACGTCACCGATCACCAGAGCGAATAATTCAACTGAAACTTTATCTTTGGTCACGACAAATTTATAATAACCTTCCGGTAGTTCCAGGTCATAACTGCCGGTGTTCTTAGTAATGATTGTCGTCGGGATCAAAGATCTCGCCGCCTGATTTCTTTTCACCGGTTGACCGCGTTGATCGATGGTCTGGTCGATGATCTGAATTTGCGCGCCGGGCAGTAAATTGATCGGGGTCGCTTCTTTTTCATAAACATTAAAATAAACGGTGACCGACTGGTTCGGATCCAGCTCAATATCCTGAGCGACGAATTTATCGATGATCACCTTACTTGCCTGAGCCATTGATTCCTGAATGATCGTCTCAAACCGGCGCGGATCCTTCAGGAGCGCTTCGATCAGATTGTCCAACTGCTTCGTGCCGGAATAAGGATGCTCGTCGAGTCCCCGGGCCAGACCGCTCGCCCGATTACGCCAAAGCAAAAGACCCGTGTGCCCACCGTAAATATCCAATTCAACTACCACTTCACATTTTTTTTCAATGGATTTAACCGGCCGACCGGGTTTTTTGTTTTCCGAACTCGTTTCAGCTTTCCGCAGCCGCTTCTCCGTAATATTGAGCGAAACCATTTTTAAAACAAAAAAATGATCGTATTGGCCGCCGGCATTGACCTTATTAAAAAAATCAGATCGGAAGACTTCGTCCAACCCGACCGGTTTCAAAATAGTGATCCGGTAACCCCGATCAGTCAGGTTCTGGCGAAAAATCTTACCGACCCGGGACAAGCTATCCAGATACTCCAGCTCACCGGTCAGTATCAAACCGATCTGATGCTCGTTCAATACGGTCAGCGGGGACACGATCCGGCTGGGAGTTTGACAGCGACTGATCGCTAAAACCAGAATAATCAGGACCGGCAAAAAATAACTTTTTTTCATAATAAATATCATATCAATTACTTTTCACGGGGTCAACCCCGTTAGAAGCAGGTCGTCTTTAGACGACCGTAAAATAAGCGGTTAGTTTCTGTTTTCCGGAGAAATCTGCCACCTAAATACAACTAATTGTTGACTATATCATTTGCTTCTAACGGGGTCAACAATTAATCCGCTTTTCCTTGATTTATTTGAAATATAATTTATAATCGATGCGAAAATAATTTAACAAGGCTAATCTTTCAACTTTGATCGGGATTAGCCCTGAGTTTACCGAAGGACTAAGTCAGGTAGTTGAATTAACCCCGCACCTTTAGCGTATTCAGGATGAATATATTAAAGGCGCGGGGCTCACTAAAGGAAAAAAACAGATGAAAATCGTAGTTTGTATCAAGAGGGTCCCCAGCACCGAAACCAACGTTAAGATCGGCAGTGACAACAAATCTTTGGACCCGATCGGCGTGGAATACATCATGAGCCCTTTTGACGAAATCGCGCTGGAAGAAGCCCTGCGGATAAAAGAAAAAGTTTCGGAATCCGAAGTGACTATTTTAACGCTCGGACCGAAAGAAGCCAGTACCACTTGCCGGACCGGCTTGGCCATGGGCGCGGATAAAGCGGTTCTGTTAAAAGACGATCAGGCCTCTCAGCGAGATCCCTTTGCCGTCGCTTCCGCCCTGGCCGCGGAACTCAAGACGCTCAATCCGGATATTATTTTCTTCGGCAAACAAGCAGTCGATAACGATAACAACCAGGTCGGTGCCATGGCCGCTCACTTATTAAAGTTACCTTTTCTCAGTTTGATCATCAAATTGGAATTGGCTGAAAAAAAAGTTACCGTGCATCGGGAAGTCGACGGCGGACACGAGATCTCTGAAGTTGATCTCCCGGCCGTTTTCAGCGCTCAAAAAGGATTGAATGAACCGCGCTACCCGGCATTGAAAGGGATCATGGCCGCGAAAAAGAAACCGCTGGAAGAAAAAACTCCTCAGTTACCGGACGCTACCCTGGAAACCGTGAAAATGGAGTACCCACCCAGCCGGCCACCGGGTAAGATCGTCGGCGAAGGCGTCGAAGCCATCCCGGAACTGGTCCGGTTATTAAAAGAAGAAGCTAAGGTTATTTAAGCATAGAGCAAAGAGCATCGAGCTTAGAGTAAAGGAAAAAAACGGCCCTGAAGCTCTACGCTCAAAGGAGAAATCATGAGTAATTCGATTTTAGTTTTTGCGGAACAAAGAGACGGTCAATTTAAAAGCACCTCCTTTGAAGCTATTTCCGAAGGCCGGCGGTTAGGGGATACTCTCAAAACAGAAGTGGTCACGGTCATCATTGGCGCCGGGGTAAAAGATCTGGGCAAACAGCCGGCCTTTTACGGCGCTAATAAAGTCATCATCATCGATGACGAAAAATTCAAACATTACACGAACGCGACTTATACGAAAGCTGTTTTAAGCGCGGTAAAAAAAGTCAACCCCGATGTCGTTCTTTTTTCAGCCACTTCGCTGGGCAAGGATCTGGCCGCCAGTGTCGCGGCCGGTTTAGCGACCAGTGTCGCCCAGGACTGTATCGCTCTATCACTGGAAGGTAAAACCATTTCAGCCCGGCGGCCGGTTTATGCCGGTAAAGCCTTGATCACCGCCAAAATACTCAAGAACCCGGCCGTCATCAGCCTGCGTCCGAAAGTCTTCACCGCCCTGGTCCCGGATGAATCCAAAACCGCCCCGGTGGAAGATTTGAAAGTTGATCTAACCGCGGATGACTGTAAAGTCACGGTCAAAGAAGTGGGCAAATACAGCGGCGCGAAAAAGGAATTGACCGAAGCGGACGTGATCGTTTCCGGCGGTCGCGGCTTGAAAGATCCGGCAAACTATAAGATCCTGGAAGAACTCGCCCAGGTTTTTAACGCGGCGGTCGGTGCGTCCCGCGCGGCGGTCGATGCCGGTTGGCGCCCGCACGAAGATCAGGTCGGCCAGACCGGAAAAACCGTTTGCCCCAATGTTTACATTGCCTGCGGTATTTCCGGGGCCATCCAGCATCTGGCCGGAATGTCTTCTTCCAAATGTATCATCGCCATTAATAAAGACGCTGACGCCCCGATCTTCAAAATCGCTAATTACGGCGTGGTCGGCGATCTTCTTAAATGCGTCCCGGCTTTAACCGAAGAACTTAAAAAGGTTAAAAAATAAATAAAATTTAAGAAGATTTTTGTTGCCAACCGGGTCTTTATTTGTATAATAACAAGTTAAATTTTCGGATTCGGCACCGGAATAATTAACTGCCAAATAAAAAGTATTTTAGGAGGAGAGCATATGCCGTCAACGCAGGAAATACAAGACAAGATCATTGAAATCGTCTGCAAACAGTTAGGGGTCGATAAGTCCAAGATCTCTCCGGAAACTTCCTTCGTCAACGACCTGGGCGCCGATTCGCTCGATACGGTCGAACTGGTCATGGAAATGGAAGATGCCTTCGGTACCTCCATTCCGGATGAAGAAGCCGAAAAAATTCAAACCGTGGGTGACGCTATTAAGTATATTGAAAGCATTCAGAATAAATAAAATATCACTGTAGCTGGCGCCCTGCCTGCCGGTCAGGCAGGGCTTGTCTCTGAGCCCATACTGTCATCCATCAAACTCACTCATCAAATTAGGTAAGGGCGACCATTAAACCTGCCTGGCCGGTTTACGAAAGGCAGACCCGCTTGCCCGCCTCAGGCGTGGCCGAAGGAGAGCAGTCAGGACCGCAGCTACATCTCGTTAATTATTGCTACGGAAGTGATCTTATGAACAGAGTAGTCATTACTGGATTAGGAGTAGTTTCTTCGATCGGCCTCAACAAAGAAGAAATGTGGACTTCTCTGGTAGCCGGTAAAAGCGGGGCCACGCCGATCACGGGCTTTGACACCAAAGATCACGATGTCCACATCGCGGCTGAAATAAAAAATTTTGATCCGGAAAAATGGGGAATCGATAGACGGTCCGCCCGGCGACTCGATCGTTTTTCCCAATTCGCCCTGGCCTGTTCTAAAGACGCGCTCGCCGACACCCGGCTTGATCTGGAAAAATGTGACCGGCACCGTATCGGAGTCATTATCGGTTCCGGGATCGGCGGATTCAACGAATACGAAGAGCAACACACCCGCTTACTGCAAAAAGGCCCTTCTAAAGTCTCGGCTTTTATCATCCCGAAATTAATGATCAATGCCGCGGCCGGACAGGTAGCCATCCATTTTAAATTAAAAGGCCCGAACTTTTCCACCGCTTCCGCCTGCGCTTCAGCCAATCACGCGCTCGCCATCGCCCTGAGAATGATCCGGTACGGTGACGCGGATATTATTTTAGCCGGCGGAAGTGAAGCCTCGATCACGCCTTTAGCGATCGCCGGTTTCTCGGCCACCAAAGCCCTGTCTCTTCGGAATGACGAACCAACCAAGGCCAGCCGGCCTTTTGACAAAAACCGGGACGGATTTGTCATGGGCGAAGGCTGTGGTATCATGGTTTTTGAAAAATTAGACCATGCCCTGGCCCGGGGCGCCCGGATCTACGCTGAGGTTCTCGGGGCCGGCATGAATGACGACGGTTATCATATCACCGCTCCGGACCCGGAAGGAACCGGCGCGGCTGAATCTATGAACCTGGCCCTGAAAGACGCCAACCTGAAACCAACCGACGTCACTTATATCAATGCCCACGGCACTTCGACCCCATTGAATGATCTGATCGAAACCAAAGCGATGAAAAAAGTTTTTGGCCCGCACGCGAAAAAACTGGTCATTAGCTCCACGAAATCAATGATCGGCCATCTCCTCGGAGCTTCCGGTGGCGTGGAACTGATCGCCGCCATCATGTCCATTAAAAATAATAAAGTACATCCCACTATTAATTACGAAACACCCGACCCGGAATGCGATTTGGATTACGTCCCCAACCAGGCCCGGGAGTTGGAAGTTAACGTCGCCATGTCCAACTCTTTCGGTTTTGGCGGCCATAACGCGACGATCGTGGTCGGAAAATATAAAAAGTAATTTTT
>DAOWBV010000177.1 GCA_030633885.1 Planctomycetota bacterium | reverse complement strand
TTCATGGTTGATCAAAAAACGACCCCAGACGTCTTTAACCCACCAGGCACGCGGGAGATAATCCTTAAAAACCACCTTACGCCCGTCAAGCTCGACCAGCTTGGTCACCGGCGACAGAGGTGGATTGTCCTTGAGGGTTTTGATCACATGATTATTAAGTTTTTTACGCAGGGATGTGTTGATCATAAATTAATTTATGGAAACTTTTCAGCCAGAGGGCTGATCCGTCCTACGGCGGACAGGTTTCCAGAATATATAACGAACTCTTCAGGGTTAATAAACCTATAACCATAATTTCCAGGCAAAGGCTAAAACACCCAATACGACACAGAGCCCGACATGCAATTCATTATTTTCGTTAAAAACCCGCCGGGTCCAGCGTTTATCTGAACCTTCGCCTTTATAGGCCCGTAGTTGACGGGGAATATAATCCGGCACGGCTTGATCGAAATCCACGTAAGGCTGACCGAATTTTTCCTTTAAACGATCGCCTTCAATCGACCTTTTCCGCGGTACATAATAGAAAAGAAACCCGGCCAGCTGGATCGCCAGTAATCCTAAAACATAATAAGCGTGAGGGCAATTAATGGCCATGGCGGTAAAACCGATCATGATCAGAAAGGAGCCGACATACATGGGGTTTTTGACGTATCCGTAAGGTCCGCTGATGGTCAGCGATTTGTTTTTTTCCAGATGACCGGTCGCCCAGACCCGGATGATCTCACCGAAAATAACCAGCACCAACCCACCCAGAAAGTAATACAATCGCGGTTCGGCTAAATAGATGAGAGCTCCGATGATCAGGCCGGCAAAGATAATCTTGATATTGATCTTCTTGAGACGAATACCAACCCGAGAAAACAAAGACATTCTTACCTCCTGAAGTTATCCCGATATTCATCGGGACTCCGCTCAGACCCGATACATCGGGACTGAGCTTCGCAACCTAAAATCTGTTTATAAGTAAGTGAGCAAATATTTAAAGATCGTACCAGCCCAGAGGGGCCGGTATTTTAATGATTTCGCGAATGATTCCCGAGCTAACTGTTTATCGTCATGCCTTAAATAATATCGTCCTTCCTTAGCGTATTGTTGAGCCAATCGTTGATGATAAAGCAATTCGGTTATCCGTTCGTCTTTCAAGCCCCACATCTTATCGATCACCTGACGCTGGTAATCAAAGGCCCGATGACGTTTACCGGTACTGACCGAACCGGTATGCCGCCGATACCTGATCAATACCTGGTCAATAAAACCGAAATCAAATTCCCGGGCGATCCGTAAATAAAAATCATAATCCTGGCAAAGACGGAACGCTTCATCCAGCAGACCCGCCCGGTCAATGGCTTCTTTTCTGATCAGGGCCGTGGATGCGGCAACAAAGTTAGAACGCAAAAACAGATCAACAAAGACCTGCCCGTCGGGATATTGACGGTCTTCTTTAGCCGGTCTCAATTGCCGTCCGGATTCGTCAATCGAAATGATCCGTCCGTAAACGAGCCCTAACTTATGATTTTTTTCAAATAAATCTATCTGGAGCTGTAATTTCGCCGGCAACCAGACATCATCGGCGGCGGCTAAAGCGATATATTCACCCCGCGCTTGCTTAATGGCCTGATTCCAGGCCGCAGCTGACCCCTGGTTCTTCGCCTGCCGGGAATAAACTATCCGGCCCTGATAAGGCTTCAGTACTTCCGCCGTATTATCCGTGGAAGCATCATCAACGAGGATTATTTCAAAATCTTTAAACGTCTGGTTGAAAATAGAATCCAGGGTTTCCGGCAGATACCGGGCATTATTATAAGCCGCGATGGTGACACTGACTTTTGGCATAATTTATTTTTTGGCCAGGGCCAATTCGATGATTTTTTCGCAGAGTTGGGTAAAATTAATACCCGCGACCTCGGCGGCTTTGGGTAAAAGACTCCGTTCAGTCAGGCCGGGAATGGTATTAACTTCCAAAACAAAGGGTTCGTTCTGTTCGCTTAACCTTATATCCACCCGTGAAAAACCGGCGCAACCTAACACCTGGTGAGCCTTTAAACCAACGGCTTGAATTTTTTCGGCCAGGCCAGCCGACAGATCAGGATTAACAATATATTCCGTGGCCGTATCCTGATACTTGGCCTCGTAATCATAAAAACCGCGTTTAGGACAAATCTCAATAATAGGTAGGGCTTGCTCAGCCAGGATACCAACGGTCAATTCGCGTCCCTTGATATATTTTTCGACCAGGACTTCCGGCTGGCATTTAAACGCCCGGTTCAAAGCACCCGGCACGAAAGTATAGTCATGAACAATGGAAACACCGACCGTGGAACCTTCCGCTTTGGGTTTGAAGACTACCGGATAACCCCACTCGTCGATCTTCTCATGCAAAGTGGCGGAAGAACCCTGTCGACTGAAAGTAATGTATTCCGGAGTCGGAACTTGCTGTTGAACAAATAACTCTTTGGTCCGGAACTTATCCATGGCGTCGTGACTGGCCGGCGCGCCGGAACCGGTGTAAGGAATATTTTTTTTATCCAGGATCGCCTGAAGCTCGCCGTCTTCCCCGAATTTTCCGTGCAGAGCGATAAAAGCGACTTCGATCCCAGCCAGTTCTTTTATTTTTGGGCCGGTAACATCGATCGGTATCACCTGATGCCCGACCGAGCGCAAGGCCTTAACCACCGCCTGACCGGACTTAAGCGATATTTCCCGTTCCGACGAAAAACCACCCCGCAAAACTCCAATAGACAGTTTTTTCTGTTTAAAAATATTTAACTTATTTACCATATTTTTATTTCCGGTTCGAGTTCGACCTTAAACTGCTCGGCCACTGTTTTTTTAATCTGCTCCATCAGTGACAAAACATCCTGAGCGGTGGCCGACCCGGTATTAATAATAAAATTCGCGTGCTGTTCAGAAACTTTGGCTCCGCCCACGGTTAATCCTTTTAGGCCGGCCTGATCGATCAAAGCACCGGCGGATTGATCCAACGGGTTCTTGAAAACACAACCGGCATTCTTTCCGCCCAACGGCTGGCTTTGACCTTTCGCCTTGAGAATTTCCTGGAATTTTTCTTTTAAAACTACCGGGTCAGTTTTTTTCAACCGGAGAATCATTTTAACGATACAAACACTGTCTTTTATTTCGGTCGCCCGGTAACCAAAATTTATTTGATCCTTTTCGACCGGTTTCAACTTCCCGTTTTTATCCAAAGCAATGACCGATTCCACGAATTCGCCAATAGTTCCATGGTGACCACCGGCATTCATCATGACCGCTCCGCCAACACTGCCGGGAACACCAGCCAGAGACTCCAGACCGCCTAAACCGGCCTTGATCAAAAAAATTATCAGATTATTCAGTGAATAACCGCTTTCGACCAAAACCGCTTCAGCTTTAACAACCAAACGATCAAAAGTAATACTGACAACGACGCCTTTTACTCCTTCATCTTTGACCAACAGGTTCGTCCCGCCACCCAGAAAATAAACCGGCAATGATTCTTTCAAACAAAGCTGGTAAATCTCGCTCAATTCAACAATCGTCTGAGGGGTAATAAAAACATCGGCCGGACCGCCGAGTTTAAAAGAAGTGTATTTAGCCAGCGGTTCGTTAAAACGGGAAATTTTCTGATATTTTTTGAATAAGCTTTCGAAATTAATATTTGTCATAACGAATAAAACAGATGTAGCGGAAACCTTCAGGTTTCCAAGACGTAAAACAATGGAAGGCTAAAGCCTTCCGCTATTTTTAACCAACGCGTGCGCAACCTGACCGATATCACCCGCGCCCATGGAAATAATAATATCGTCACCATTAGGATTTTGCTTTAAATAATCAATGATTTTTTGAAAAGTTGGCAAGTAAATAGCCTGGCTT
>DAOWBV010000116.1 GCA_030633885.1 Planctomycetota bacterium | reverse complement strand
GCCATCAACGTTACAACCCTGCCCAACCAACCCAATGGCAAACAAATCCGCGCCAGTCACCTGGCCAAAACCAGTACGACATCTTATGCTGGAAAAAAAATGCAGAGTGGCCGTGAGGTCCATTTCTGTACCTAAGGCATCATCCAGAGTCCAGTCGCCATTACCGAAAATAGTGCCAACTCGGTTTGGCTCTTCGTTAAGTTTAAACTGGGCATAGAGAAATTTGATTTTCACAGTTTCGCCGCTACCATCACCGTCGATATCCAGGCTGGTATCTATACCGGCTTCGAACTTGGTAGCGCTGTAATTGCTGTCCAAGTCTAATCCGATCACGTTGTTTTCCGCGATCAGAGTGGAATTAACGTTTTCGTAGGAGACGAAGTCTTCATTATCAGGAGCGCTGGCGAGACGGGCTTCCGTGGTGTCTCCGTTATCACCACTCAGGTTCCACATGGAAACACCGACATAGGGGTTACCGTTCACGCCGGCAAAGCTGTATTTGCCGCCGATTCGGTAAGCGCTGGCTTTCTGACCCATAGTCTGATAAACCGCCTTAGTTGCTGCATTGCCAGCTGTTGCATACATAGGCATGCCATTTGTAGCATCCCAGACCCAATAGTTACCGTAGTCACCGCTCTGGGTGTAGTATTCAATGTAAGCATCAACGTTCGGAGCGATCTGGGTCGCATTAACGCCGAAACCAATAGTCTGGATATCCATACCGTAAGAAGTTGCGCCTGGTTTTCCTTTATTGGCTATTTTGGAATAAAGGAAATTCACAACAACGTTTTCCGAGGCTTTGTAATCGATATTTAAGCCCCAGATGTCTTCTTTGTTATTATCAGTGCCACCGCGCCAGTAGCCAGCGTTGCCCCAGAACAAAGTGCCGGCCCAGTTGGAGCTGTTCATGTCACCATAATCAAAGCGTAAACCACCGAACTCTGTGGTATCGCGGTTTAAGCCACCAGCAGCTGCCTGACTAAGATAAAGGGTACCGAGAGCGTTGAACGCTTCCATGCCGGAGTCCACACCGGCTAATTCGGAGTGGTTCACGTCCATAAAGAAAGCGCCGTCGCCTTTTCTTAGTTCGAACTTCAGGTCTTGCAGACCAACGGTCAGGGCTAATTGAGGGCTGATGAACTGACTTGCTTTGACATAGGCCTGTTCAACGAACACAACGAGTGCATCCTGACCGAGAACATTGTTACCAGCCGGGCCAGCGGTAGCGTTTAGTGGCTGGTCTTCCAGTTGGATTAAAGCAGAAACTTTGTCCGCTACGTCAATATTAGCACTGATGCTAATGAGCGGGATCCAGATAAAATCATGGTCCATTTTATCGACAAGAGGGTTATTTGTCATATTAGCCGCCATAACGTCATTTATGACGCCATCACGATTAAGAGCGGTAATATCCAATTCACCGCTGATGGTGATCGCTTTGGCGCTGTCGGCTTCACTGCCGCTCATGACATCGCCGGCATTAACAAACGGGACCAAGGTAAAAACAAACAATAGACTCAATACACATAAACCAAGTTTTTTCATATAGCCTCCATAAAACACAATTTAAACACTTCAGTTAAACAACGATGTCGTACTTGCGCGTCTTCCTTTTTTACTACCTCCTTTCACTTTATTCCGTTGACTTTCCTTAAGGATAAAAAGGATTTCCCTCAGATAGATACTTAATAATTTTACCGCCAGAATTTTCGAGCCCGATTCGCTCTTGCCTGTCTCTTCGCCAAGCGGGCGAAAGCGAAACGAGCGAGTCTCGCACTTAGCGATCAGGTAAATTAGGTAAGTATACCCGCAAAATCAAAAAAGTCAAGCAGAAAATTAATTTTCTGCGGAAATATTTTTCGCCTCGTTTTTTTACCAATCACCAGAGATAACCGCGCCGCCCAATTTCGTTAAGCGAGCCTCGCCTTTTCAGGGCGGGGAGCGATCAGTCATTTGACTGATGGCGAAATCCGTCTTTCAGCGGACTGGGGCAGAAACACCCTGCCCTGAGTATATTAAGATAGTATCGTCTTTTAAGGCCGTGAAACTTTAATAAATTTCATGTCTTCCGGAACGGTAATTTTCCGGTTATCCGCCCGGCCCGGGACCATAGTCACGGGGGTCGACCCCAGTTTTTCTACCAGCCAGGAGTCATCCGTGGCCTTGAGTCCTTTTCTCTTAGCTAACCGGTAAACCTTTAACAGGATATTCTTCTTGAATCCCTGAGGCGTTTGGGCCCGCCAGAGCTCAGCCCGTGGCTGCAGGGTTTCGGATATCTTTCGGGACTTAATGTTAACCCTTTTAATGGTATCAACCACCGGTTGGCCTAAAACGGCCGCTCCGGTCCGGCGGGTCGCCTGAATAACCCTTTTAATTTCAGATAGTTTAATAAAAGGCCGGGCCGCGTCGTGGACCAGTATTATCTGACTGTCCGGGTCAACTATCTTTAAAGCGTTAAAAACCGAGTCCTGGCGTTCCCGTCCGCCTTTAACGAGTTTAATAGCTATATTTTTAAGTTTACCTGCTTGTTTAATAACCCGGTAGGCTTTCTGCCGGTCCGTCGGATTGATCGCCACAATGATCTCTCGTATCCGGGGCACCTTATTAAATGTATATAATATATGGCTGAGGACAGATTTTCCCCGCCAGACCAGATAGGGTTTATTAAGACCTCGAGGCCCCATTCTGGTGCTCCGGCCAGCCGCCGGGATAATAATACAAACGTCTTTCTTCATTATCGGAATTCCCTGCTAACTCACTTGAGTTTATTTATTTTGGGGTGAAAACTTCTGGGCGTAGTTTAAAATAATGATCGAGAGCGCGCTGATGATCGCTGCCAGGATAAAAGCGAATTTGGCACTGAAAACTTGCCAGCAGATACCCAAAATAATCGGTGATAATAAAGCCGCCAGTCCATAAAATAAGGAAAAAGTTTTCTGCATCTGGTCCCGGGACTGGGCCGGGATGAGATCGGTCAGGACATCGCGTCGGACCGTTGACCAGATCGCTTCAAAAGCGCCATAAAGGATAAGTGGTATGATTAACCCTAAGGGTTGGGAGACAAGAATGACCGATAGTAGGGCGACCGCACAGAGAATAGTGGCGATGAATTGGGTTAAGTAATGACCTAAACGTTTGACCAGCCAGCCGGTCGGAGAGCGCCCGACCAAGAAATGGGTCAGGATATAAACGATCGCCAAAAACGCTCCCTGGCCGATTGAGCCGTTTAATTCCTTATACAGGTAAAACATGATCATCGGTAGAGGAACAGCACCCAGGGTCAGGGTGAGGTAAGATAAGGTCATGTAAAATAATGGTTTTTGGGCGACGTACGATTGCACGTTCGCGTGGAAATTAATATCCATCCGGACGTCGGAAGTTGAGGCTTTAGTGGCTTTACCCGGTGTTTGAAAAAACTTCCAGACCAGCCAGGCGCTGAAAATAGTAGGTAACGCGGCCCACATGAATAGCCAGCGAAAAGAAGTTTCTGAAAAATCTTCACTCAGGTTAATGCCTAACTGTCCGTGGGTGCCGAGGGTCAGAACAAATAAACCGACGATCGGGCCGAGAAGCATGCCGGCGGTAGTGACCGTACGTAGGATAGTAAAAACCGTTTGGTGTCGGGCGAGCGAGTCCTTTTGAGTGGATCCGGCCAGTCTTTGGCCGGTCTGTCTTAAGCCGCGCAGGGGAAGCAAGAACAGCCAACCCTGAGCCAGCGGGAGCCCTAACCGGGCCAGAATGACCAGGAGATAACCGATGATGACCGTTATTTTCGGACTAATTTTTTTGGCCAGGGTTTCGGCGACAGAGCGTAAAAAATGATAACACCCCAGCGCGAATCCTTCGATCAGGCCGTATTGGGCGGCCGTGATATTAAGAAATGTAGCAGCGAAGAAGGGCAGGAAATGGGCGTACATATGCTCGCCTAATTCGTGGCTGGCCGAAGTGATGGAAGGAGTCAATGGATTTTTTTTATCTGTTTTGCTCAACGTCCTTGCCCCGTAATTTTATTGACGGTTGGTAACCAAAGGTATTTGTAGCTGCGGGGCTTGCCCCCGCTTTTAAAGGCGACCACAAGGGTCGCAGCTACAGTATTCTTTCTAATAAATAAAAATTTACTTCAGATATTGTTTGGCTTTGGAAATGAGTAATCGCTGAGCTTTTTTAAGAGAACCGGTCATCCGACACCCAGCCGCGCGGTAATGACCACCACCCCCGAAATGCCGGGCTAACTTGTTGGCGTCGACCGGTGGTTCGCTCCGGATACTGATCTTTATCTTCAAGGGATTAGTCAGTGTTTCCCGGAACAGGATCGCCACGGAAACATTCTTAATTGATTTTAAAATCTGCAGATATTCCTGCGGGTCGCCGGGCAGCGCCCGATGTTTTTTATACATGGATCGGGTTAAGACCGTCCAGACGATCCGGTTGCCGTGCGCGAATTTGATCCGTTTGAGGCAGTCGTATTGTAATTTGATATCGCCCGGTGTTTTATTGCTGTAAAGATTTTTGATCGCTTCGCCCAGGTTGACCCCGTGGTTTAAAAGATCGCTGGCCATCAGGTGGCTGGCCGGGGTGGTTGAAGCAAAAGAAAAATGGCCGGTATCGGTGGCTAAAGAAACGTATAAGTTGGTTGCCATGTCTTTATCGATCGGGATCCGGGCGGTTTTGAGCAAACGATAAACCATCTCGCCGACGGAACTCATTTCCGGGGCAACCCAGTTGAGGGTGCCGAAATTATCATTGGAGGCATGGTGATCGATATTGATCATCGGTCGTTTCGGCGGCAGGGCGGTTCTCATTTCTTCCAATCGTTCAAAACTACCGGAATCGACCACGATAATCGCGTCGTAAGATGATTGCAGATGCTTAATACCGTTATTAATTTCCGCAAAACCGGGCAGAAAAGTCAGTTCTTTGGAAATACCGCCGACGTTAACGATATGACCGGTTTTACCCATTTTGGCCAGCATCATTTTAAGGGCCAGTTGTGAGCCAACCGCGTCGCCATCCGCGCCGGTGTGGGCCGTGATCAGGAATTTTTTGTGTTGCCGGATCAACTTGATGATTTGCTGGATGATCGGCCGATAGTTTTTAGTCGTTTTTTTCATGGTTTAAGGTCCGGGTTAAATATTAGTTGTTACCATACCATATTATTTTAAGACGGGCAAGGAAATTACTTGGCGGTCGATCCATGAAAAGTGAAATTAATTGACAAATCAATGTGACTGAGATAAAATTATGTGGTATTACCAAGAACGCTAAACGATTGATTTGGTTTATTATGCCAGGAAAAATGGGGATATGGAAATGGCCAAGAAAATAACGTTGAGTGTGATCAAGGCGGACATTGGCGGTTATGTCGGTCATTCAAGTATGCATGAGGACTTGCTGGCCAAAGGCCGGGAATGTCTTGAGAAAGTTAAAGGCAAAATGCTGATCGATTTTCGCGTTATGTCTTGTGGTGATGACTTGGAATTGATCATGACCCACACTCTCGGTGAATGAAAAAACTTGCCGGCCGCTTCAAGAAAATGGATTAAACAGGTGACGGTTTTTCTTGACATTGGTAATTAAAATGATAAAGTAGTTTCTGTCAGATACGTTTAAAGGGATAATCTCAGCAAGTTTCGATTAAAAAGGATCGGAACGGAAAATTTGGTACTTATTCTGAGTTGAGGAAATAACTCAGAAGTTTTCTGAAGACATATAAATCTTTTAGGTAATAGCTGAGATTAATAAAGGTTTAGTATGTTACAGGGAAAGAGAAAGGAGTTTGGGAGCAATGGCTTTTGAAGACAAGACGTTGAAGTGTGTTGATTGTGGTGAGGATTTTGTGTTTACGGTTGATGAGCAGACGTTTCATCAGGAAAAAGGCTATACCAATGAGCCAAAACGTTGTTTAAAATGCCGCCAGGGCCGGCGGAATAAATATCGCGAACGTCAGCAAACCGAAGTTGTTTGCGCTGATTGCGGTAAAAATACGACTGTTCCTTTTAAACCGACTCGGAACAAACCGGTTTATTGCGACGAATGTTTCGCGAAAAATAAACAGACCGAACCGCAGATTTAAAAATCAATTTACCCCCAGGGGGTGCGTTTTAATCGCACCCCCTGGCTGTTAAGGGGGTGCCTTAATATTGTATGCCTAAGGTTAAAGTTAAAGTAGAAGGTTCAATCGAGCGAGCCTTAAGACAATTCAAAAAAAGATGCATTGATGCTGGTCTGTTTGTGGATATCAAACGGAATGCTTTTTACGAAAAACCCAGCGAAGAGCGCCGGCGTGAACAAATCAAGCGGGTCAAAACGATTAAAATCAGTGAAAATCCCCGGCGCCAGAATCGCCTTAAAAAAGGCGGTCGCAAAGGTCGATTTCAATCAAAATCAAGATCCGGACCGGGCTCAAGGCCAAGGTCGAGATAACGGTTATCACTGTTTGCTTTCCTTTATTCAAGCCTGTTGCTGACCTGATCACCCAGTTTTAAGCGTGGCAGTTCCGCCCGGTTCACGCAATGACCGGTAGACCATTCTTTTTCCACCCGATCAACCAGGATTTTTCCGATTAATTCATCATTCCGGTAAACGTTGAATTCCATCCCGGGAGTGAT
>DAOWBV010000171.1 GCA_030633885.1 Planctomycetota bacterium | reverse complement strand
TGGGCATTGTTTTGCCGGTGTTAGTCACTTTTTTCTTTACTTTTGGGATTCTGGAAGATCTGGGCTATATTCCCCGTCTTTCGATTCTCTTGGATCGCGTTTTGAAAAAGATCGGGCTTAATGGCAAGGGTGTTATTCCTTTTATTTTGGGGATAAATTGCGTGACCATGGGAGTTTGACCACCCGGATCCTGGATACCAAAAAAGAAAAATTTATCGCGACTCTTTTAATTACCGGTTTGCCCTGTGCGCCTTTGCTGGCCGTCATGCTGGCCCTTTTTGCGGTCGTTTCCTTCTGGGTGCCGATAATTGTTTTCGGGATCATTATCGTTTTGAAGATCGCGACAGGGATGCTGGTCAACAAACTTATGCCGGGCCGGAAATCTGATTTTATTATGGATATTCCGCCGATCAGATTACCCAGAATAAAGAACGTTTTGATCAAGACTTATAATCGAACGAAATGGTTTGTCCGGGAAGCAATTCCGTATTTTCTTGGAGCGACTTTTATTATTTTTCTGTTGGATTGGATCGGGGGGATATCTTTCATTCAACGGATCGGGTCGCCGATCGTTAAAGGGCTGTTAGGGTTGCCGGCTTCGGCCACGGAAATGTTTATTATGTCCGCCATTCGGCGTGAAGCCGGAGCGGCTATGCTAAAGCAACTTTTTGATGCCGGCGGCCTAGACGCGATTCAGCTGATGGTTTGCTTGCTGGTCATGACTTTTTTGATCCCCTGTCTTAATACTTTTTTGGTGACGATTAAGCAACATGGATGGAGGACCGCGCTGGTCGTTCTGGCTATTGTTATTCCCTACGCGCTTTTGGTCGGGGCGGCCTTAAATTGGACTTGTCGTTTAATGGGGATCAGTTTCTAATAGTTGATTTTATAAGCCATGACAACTGACTGGAAATTAATTTTAGGTTTAGCGGGCGGCTTCGTTTTTGGTGTGGTGGTCGTGGTCTTTATTTTAAAAAGATTGCTGCGGGCGCCCGCGGAAATCGCCGCCCGGCGGTTAAAAAAAATACATGAAGAAAATCTGGAGCACGGACTCAGACTGAAGCAGAAATTGGACAGGGCGGAAAGAGATTATCGGAAAAGAATTGAGGACGCGAGTCAGACCGGTCATCGGATCAAAAAAATAGCCCGGCGGGACTCCGAAGAAATGAAAGACAAAATAATGCAACAGGCCGAATACGAAAAGAAGGAAATTATTTTTGATGCCCGGGAGGAGAGCGAGCTGATCAAAGGCTCGGTCCTGCTTGATCAAAAACTTAAGGTGGTCGACCTGACTGAAAATATCCTGACACATGTTTTCGGTGATGGGTTCGAAGCCTGGATGCATAATTATTTTGTTGACCGGGTTTGTGAAGAACTCGGCAATCTTGATCTCAGTAAAATTAACGTAAGTCAGGATTCGATGAAAATAACTTCGGCCCGTTTGCTGAGTGATGATCAGCGAAATCGTTTGCGCGAGATTATTAGCGAGAAATTGGGGCAGGATATCACCATTACCGAATACGAGAAAGATCCTTCTTTTATTGCCGGGGTTCACATTAAATTGGGTGATTTGGTTATTGACGGGACGATGCGAAATAAAGTTAAACAATCCTTGAGTAATATGAAGAGTGAGATACGGGCCGAGGGGACAAACAAGAAAGGGGCGTCTGATGAATTCTCAACAAATTGAAGAAGTGCTGGAAAAAATATGGACTTGCCGGGAAAGCAACGAGAATCGGTTAAGCGTGATCAAAGGAAAGTGTAAGGTGGCGATGACCCCGGAAATACTCGCCGATCTGGAAAAGCAGGATCTGGTCGCCTATAACCAGGATGAGATTTTACTGACTTATAAAGGGAAACGACGCGCTTCAGATGTTATCCGACGGCACCGCTTGGCTGAACGGTTGTTGACCGATGTTTTAAACATGGATGTTAACGAGATCGAGCCGCGGGCTTGTGAGTTTGAACATCTCGTCGTTGAAGAAGTGATCGATAGTATTTGTATTCTTCTGGGCCACCCCCGGGAATGTCCGCACGGTCGACCTATTCCGTCAGGTAAATGTTGCCGGGCGGCCAGTCAGGCCGTGGGTAATACCATCACCTCGCTGGATAAGTTAAGCGTGGGGGAGGTTGGCAAAATCGCGTATGTTTCTATTCAGAATAATCACGATCGGTTACATAAATTAATTTCTTTCGGGCTGACCGCCGGGGTTAAAGTACGGGTTCATCAAAAAGTGCCGACCGTTGTGATTAAGTGTGATCAGAATGAATTTGCTCTGGAAAAAGAGGTGGCGGCTAATATCTTTGTCTGGAAAGATAACGTCACCGCTTCGGTTAAAGCCGGTTGAGGTTAGTTATTATGAATACACTGAGTTGTTTTAATATTATTTTGATCGGCAGCCTGGCCCAGCTGGTCGGAGGTACCTTCGGGATGGGTTACGGCATGACTTCGTCGACCCTTTTGATTGCGGCCGGTTTTTTTCCCGTGCTGGTCAGCGCCAGCATTCATACGGCGGAGGTTTTTAACTCTCTGGCCAGTGGATGCTCTCATTTGTTGATGGGCAATGTCCGGCGGGACATTTTCTGGCCGCTGACTTTTTTTGGTGTTACCGGCGGGGTGATCGGCGCGATTGGTCTGGTCAGTTTACCGATGCTTATGGTTCGCCCGGTGATCGCCCTGATCTTTTTATTACTCGGGGTCGTTCTGCTGGTAAAATTCATAAAGAATAAAAAGCAACTTTTGAAGGAGAAGGTGGTGGCTCGAAAAATTACTCCGCTTGGTTTGGTGGCCGGGTTTGTTGATGCCTTTAGCGGTGGCGGCTGGGGGCCGATTTGTACGCCCGTTTTGATGATCAATGGTAGTGAACCCCGGAAAGTTATCGGCTCGGTCAAGCTGGCCGAATTTTTCGTGACCACGATTATTACCATAACATTTTTCGTGCTCATCGGCTGGCAAAATATCCCTTGGGATATCGTGGTTATTTTAGTTTGCGTCGGTGTGGTGATGGCGCCCCTAAGCGCCTGGTTCTCGAAAAAAGTGTCTCCCCGTTTTTTGGGTATCTTGATCGGGGTGATGATTATCACTTTAAATATCGGTGTTTTACTGAGTATGTTGGGAGGTGACTGATAATGAAAAAACAATCGACGCGGAAGCCGGCCGGCAAGAAAGAAGCGCCGTCCGGTCTGGACGAGATTAATCTGTTATGGGTGCTTCAGCAGATAAGTGTCGGTAATTTAGTGCGCGGTGTTAATTGGGTTTTCGGGACCATTAAAAACAGTGGCCAACATGTTCGGAGATGTGTTCTCTCGACGGCCGGTATCGTCAAGAAACGATTGGAAGAAGCGGAAGATGAGGAAAGGGTCAACGAGAGTTGATTTGACTGTAAGAAAAGAGCCGGTGTGCCAATATGAGTAAAGACAGATGTATTAAATGTGGTAACAAGCTTTCATGGATCGGATTGATCGATAGTTTTCTTCTGGCGGTTTTTAAGGGGACGATCGGATTGTTAACCCACAGCCGGGCTCTGATCGCCAGCGCCGTTTACTCGTTCCATGACGTGATTACCTCTCTGGCCGTGATCATTGGTTTGAAGGTCGCCATGAATCCGCCGGATGAGCGGCATCCATACGGCCACGGTAAAGCGGAATATATCATCTCGCTTTTTACGAGTTTTATTATTCTGGGCGGAACGATGTTCCTGCTGGTTGACGCCCTGCAAATTATTTTTCATGGCGAACACCCGATCCCGCACTGGGCGGCTTTCGGGGCGGCCTTGATCTCGCTGGTGGCCAATGAGATAATCTATCGTTACAATATTTGCGCTTTTAAGCATCTGAACAGCCCGGCCATGCTTACCCACGGTCAGCATCATCGGGCCGACGCTATTTCTTCCCTGGCGGTTATCATTGCCGTGCTCGGGGGGAAAATGGGCTTTCATTTTTTGGATTCTTTGATCGCTATCTTTGAGGCCGGTCATTTGATTATTTTGAGCGGGGAAATGCCTTCACCCTTGAGTCCACCGCCCGGGTGCCGATTCCACACGCGTTGCGATGAGGCAAAGGATAAGTGCTCAAGCGTCGTGCCCGAGATGCGAACCATAGGCACACAACAGGTC
>DAOWBV010000069.1 GCA_030633885.1 Planctomycetota bacterium | reverse complement strand
TTCGTGGATAATTTTATTTAAATCAAGAGCGGTTTCTTCTTTCTTCCCCATTATTAATCCCGGTACTTAACCAAAACAATCAGTCCGTAAATAATATGATACCCGCCGAAAGTAACCGCCAGAAAAATGAGGCCCGCGGCGGGCCAGATAAAAAGAGGCAAGCAGCTGGTCAGCACAAAAGCCCAGCCTAATAAACGGACAATCACTGTCGAAAACATACCGGCCGCCACCACCCCGACTCCATAGAGCAATATCCAGACCGGGGGAATAAAAATTAATTGGTCCTGTCTAACCAAATAAACAGTCAGGACGGCGCCGGCCAACAAACTGGGCGCTAAGGCAAAAATTACCTGGCGCGATAATTTGGTCCAGAAAGGTATTTCCAGCCGGCGCGCTTTACGGATAGTAAAAATTAATTGCAGGCCGGTAGCGCAGATAAAAATAATCAGCCAGATAAGGCTTAAAGAAATAAGAACTTCCGTCCATTTAATTGAAGCAGCCGCTAAATTTAAAGTACCCAGAAGGGCATAGGTCAAATAACACCCGATCAGAGCAAATCCCCCTGAAAGTATTCCGGCCGGACCGGATAAGTTCGTGTAATGATTGGCTGACTCAATTATTTCTTTGATATAAGTGACATTTTTGATTATTTCTTCCCGTTTCATAAACCCTCCACTTTGTAATATAAAGTACTTTACTAAAGTATACTTTTAAACTGTCCGTCCGTCAAGTATTTTTTTATTAATTTGAAAAAATATCGCTGGTTTTTATAGACTTTCCTCTCGCTACACGGTTTAATAGATAGCATGGGAAAAAAACTGGGTTGCTTATTAATCGGAGCACTTCTATTTTGCCTGCCTGCCTCGCCCTCCTCGGCGGATAAACCGGCAGGCCTCGCCGAAGCTCCTGCGAAGCGGGCAGACGGGCCGACGGACCACCTGCCAGCCAGCTTGGCGACTGAGAACGATCCGGACTTCTTAAAAGCCCATCAGTTATACGAGAAGGGGCAATATCCGGCGGCGATCAGGATTTATCAACAACTTCTGGGAAAAAACAAGCTGGATCTCGCCTCCCGGTATGAATTGGCCCGGTCTTATCTGGCCATCGGTCACTACGAACAAGTGGAAAACACCTTGGAATTCCTGACCACCCTGACCCAGAATGATTTTGCCGCGTTTAAGGCCGGCCAATTACTGGACATCGCCCGGGGCCTCTGGCTCTACGCTACCCGGACCGGAGAAAAAAAATTATTTCACGCCGTTAACGGAACGATCTTACCGCGGGCGGAACAACTGGCTAAAACTCCGGAGTTATATATTTTCTGGGGTAATTGCTACCTGGATAAAGGTGATGCCCCGGCCGCGCGGGATGCTTTTAAGGACGCCTTAAAAATCGACCCCCAAAATGCCGCAGCCTACCTGGGATTAGCCCGCGTCGCTTTTAACCAGAGTCCGGACAAAGCTCTGCCCGTAGTCAATAAAGCCCTGAAGTTCGATCCGAACCTGGCTGGAGCCAACGCGCTCCGGGCGGTGATCCATCTGGTTAATGAACGCTATGGAGAAGCTTCGACCGATATCGAAAAAGCGCTGACCGTCAACCCGAACTCACTTTCTTTCCGCGGAACGCTGGCCAGTATTTATTATTTGACTAACGAGATCAAAAAGTTTGAAGCGGAATGTCAAGATGTCCTGGAAATCAATCCCAAGCCGGCGATTTTTTATTATCAACTGGGTAACAATTGCTTAAAACGACTGCTCTACATGGAAGCCCAGCCTTTTTACGAAAAAGCCATCGACTTTGATCAGAAGTTATGGGAAGCGGTGGTCGCAGCCGGCATGAATTATCTTCACCTGGGACCAAAAGCCGAGATCAAAGGCCGGAAAATACTGGAAAAGGTTTTTGAACGTGATCCTTTTAACGTCCCGGTCCATAATACTTTGAAAATGCTGGATGTCCTGGAAGATGAGTTTGAAACAGTGGCTTCGGAACATTTCCGGATAAAATTACACCAACGGGAAAGGGAATTACTGACCCCTTACGTGTCAGCTTTACTGGAAGAAAGCTATCAGAAATTCACTGATCTTTACAAGTTCGAACCGGCGCAACCGCTCCTTTTCGAACTCATTCCGAGCCCGACCGATTTTTCGGTCCGCAGTTTCGGCGTACCGGGAATCGATTTCGCCCTGGGGATCTGTTTCGCCAAAACCTTTATCGCTCTTTCTCCCAAGGCGCAGGAATACCAGGCTAAACGCTTTCACTGGGGGGCAGTGACAGTCCATGAATTCATGCACGTCATCACCTTGCAACTCAGTAATTTTCGCGTCCCGCGTTGGTTCACCGAAGGCGCTTCGGTCTACGCCGAAAAATTGATCCGTCCGAACTGGGGCCGGGAACTGGAAATGCAGATTTACGTCGCTTACCAGCAAGGGAAGATCCAACACCTGGAAAAATTCTGCGAGAAAAGAGGGTTTGACCTGGTCCATACTTATCTTTTCAGTTCGCTGATCATTGAATACATCCACAAAAAATACGGTATGGACAAAATAATTGCCATGCTCAAGGGATTCGGCGACCGGAAAAAACAGTCGGCTGTTTTTCAGGAAGTCCTGGGGATATCGATCCAGGAATTTGACCGTCAGTTCTTTGAATATTTCGAAAAAGAGTGGATCACCCGGATCAGAATCCGCCAACCGGTCGACCGGAAACAGGAACCGGCCCTGCGCCAGCGGATCAAACAGAATGCCCAAGACGCGGAAGCGCTAGGATTACTTTCAGAGATTATTTTCCAGAAAAAGGAACTGCTGGAAGCCCAAAAACTGGCTCAGGACGCACGGGAGATCGATCCGAAAAACATCGCCGCCCATTTAACACTGGGCCGGATCTTTTACCAAAAAAGACGGTATCAAAAAGCGGCTGATTATTTTACTCAAGCGCTCGCTCTGGGCGCCGATTATTTTGACGTCCATTACAAACTGGCCCAGATCTATTTAAAAACCGGCGAAAAAGACAAGGCGATACCGGAACTACAACAGGCTAAAAAATGTTTTCCTCAATACGTCAAATACAAAAATAATCCATATTATCATTTAGCGCAAATTTATAAGGAGAATAATGAAACAGAAAAATTAAAGGCCGAACTGGAGGCCTTTTTTAAGATCGAGCATGACCATTTTTATTTCAAGAAAAGTAGTGGCGATCCGGACGCCTTCCTGCCGCGCCGGGAATTAGCCCGGATCTACGCCCGCCGGAAAGAATACGGCAAATTGATCTCCCTGCTCGAAGACACGGTCTACCTGGAGCCGGAAAGCTTGACCCTGCACGCCTGGCTGGCGAAGGCGGCCCGGGCGAACAAAGATTATCCCCGGGCGATCCGGTCTTACCGGGCGGTGGTCTTCCTGCTGGAAAAACTTGACCCCGGCCCGAAACGTGACAAAAAACTGTCCGGTTTTTATTGCGACCTGGCGGAAATCCACCTGGTCTTAAAAAACAAAGGAAAAGCGGTGATCTCGCTGCGAGAAGCACAAAAAGTTTATCCTGATAACAGCCGGATCGATCAGATCAAAAAACAATTAAATGAATAATTTTTTTGAATTTTTAAAAAAAGATGTTAAATTAATCGTATGAGGATAAACAAAATACTTAAATCAAGCGGGTATCTTTTCGCCTTCCTGGTCATCCTGACCAGCTGCGCAGAACGAAAAATCACCATCCGGTCCAATCCACCGGACGCGATCGTTCTGGTCGACGGCCAGAAAAAAGGGGTGACGCCGTCAACTTTCAATTTTACTTTTTACGGAACCCGCGAAATAACCCTGCAAAAAGAGGGCTACCAGACCTTAAAAACCTCAGCCAAGATCAAGGCCCCCTTACTGCATACCTTCCCGTTTGATCTCCTGATGCTCCTGGTCCCTTACCCGATCACCGACCATCATGTCCTTTCTTACCAGCTCCAGCTTTACCGGCAACAGGATGAAAAAAAATTAATGAAGCAGGCCGAGGCGCTGAAAATCCAGCTAAAAAATGAATTATCCAAACATAAAAAATAAAAAAATCCTGGTAATGGGGCTGGGCTTATTCGGCGGCGGGGTGGGGTTAACCAAATTTCTCGTCCGGCAGGGCGCGCAAGTAACAGTGACTGATCTCAGAAAAGAAACCGACCTGCAAGAATCATTATCCGCTCTAAAAAAATTACCCGTTACTTATAAATTAAGCGGGCACGCTGAGGCTGATTTCACTCAAGCCGAATTGATCTTTGTCAACCCGGCCGTGCCGAAAGAATCACCTTATTTAGCGCTGGCCCGGAAACAAGGGATTCCACTCGATACCGAAATAAATCTTTTTTTCAGATTATGCCCCTGCCCGATCATTGGGATCACCGGAACTAACGGTAAGACTACCACCACCGCCCTGACCGGAGCCATTCTTAAAAAAACCGGCCGATCTGTCTGGGTCGGCGGCAATATCGGGCAGGATTCACTCCTGGACAAAATAGAAAAAATCTCCGCCGGGGATCTGGCCATATTAGAACTATCCAGTTTCCAACTGGAAGATCTGGCGGCGATCAAAAAAAGTCCCTGGCTCAGCGTCGTCACTAATCTTCAGCCAAACCATCTGGACCGTCACAAAACCATGGCCGCTTATACCGGGGCTAAAAAAAACATTATCAGTTATCAAGGATCAAATGACTTGACCGTTTTGAATGCTGATGACCCGGAAGTAAAAAAATGGTCGTCAGAATGCGCGGGAAAAATAATTTGGTTCAGCCGTCAGGAAGAAGTAACCAACGGCGCTTTTTTACGTGATAATACTTTTTGGTTGCGGCAGACCGGTCAAACAGATAGGATCTGCCTGGCCAAAGAAACCCGCCTGCCAGGCGATTTTAATCAGGAGAATATTCTGGCGGCCGCGGCCATCGCCGGGTCAATTGGAATCAAAGCTGAAATGATCGCCTCAGCCATTCGGGAATTTAAGGGAGTAGAACATCGCTTAGAGTTCGTAACGGAAAAAAAGGGAGTAAAATATTATAACGATTCTATCGCCACCAATCCTGACGCCACCATCGCCGCGTTGAACGCGATGACCGGTCCCACTATTCTCATTGCCGGCGGATACGATAAAAATCTGCCTTTTGACAAATTAGCACCGGTGATTAAACAAAAGACCCGATCGGTTATCCTGTTAGGAGCCACGGCCGGTAAAATAGAGTCTCTCCTGAAAAAGCAGGGAGAAACGGCTGAAATCACCCGGGTATCATCCTTGAATGAAGCGGTCCAGACCGGCCAACAGCAGTCCCGTCAGGGGGACACGGTTCTTTTCTCGCCGGCCTGCGCCAGTTATGATATGTTCCGCAATTTCGCTGAACGGGGCCAACTATTCAAAAAAGCCGTTCAGGAGCTTCCCCGCTAAAAACACCTTTTTGATCACCCGGACAATTTTTTTCTAAAAAAATTTATTTTTTACTTGACAATGGTCGTTACATAGTGTAAACTATAATACGTAATTTACATATTGTAAACCTCGTTAGAGATAGGTCGCCTCAGGCGACCGTCAGATTAAAGTTTTGCTTTCGAAAAAGAATAAAATTTGCTGGTGATTTAAAAAATATTGCGTTCCAGTTCTACCTCTAACGGGGTAAAGGCGTATAAATGATCAAGCATTTTAAACCGAAAAAAATGTACAGCGTGGGCGAGATCATACGGATCTTAAAAGAGAATAAGATCAAGCTGTCCCGTCAAACTATCCATAATTACACGATGATGAGCTTGATCTCCGAAGCCGAACGAACCCCGGCCGGGCATCGCCTGTACGCAGAAGAAGTATTTGAGAACCTGAGAAAAATCGAGATGTGGAAACGGCACCGGACCCTGAAAGAAATCAAACAAATGCTGGCCGCAAAAAAATAAATTTAACCCCGCTTTACGCAGTTGAGAGGGCAACGGTAAAGGAGAAGAAAATGGAAAAGAGTAAGATAAAAAATCCTGCCGATGTCACTTCGGTTTGGAAAAAGTACAAGAAAAAACCCGACAAACGGCGGCGCAATCAGTTGATCAAGCGGTACTTGCCTTTAGTCCGTTTTGTTTCAGAAAAACTGCGAGCCCACCTGCCGGAGTGCGTTGACCAGGAAGATCTGGCCAGTGCCGGGGTTTTCGGACTGGTTGACGCGATCGATCTTTTTGACCTGAGTCGCGGAATAAAATTCGAAACTTATTGCATTAACCGGATCCGCGGTTCAATGCTGGACGAACTCCGCGATCTTGACTGGGTTCCCCGCCTGGTCCGCAGCAAAGGCCATCAATTACAAAAAGCATATAAAAGACTGGAAAATAAATTCGGCCGGCCACCGACAGAAGTGGAGATGAGCAAGGAATTAAAGCTCTCTCCGGTCGAATACGACAAGCTGGTCAAAGACGCGGCGGCCATCACGATCCTGCCGTTCAATCATAAAAATAATGCCAACGAGGAAGACCAGACGATGGAAACATCCAATCTTGTTAAAAATACCAGGGAAAAAAATTCCTTTGATTGTCTGCAAAATAAAGAATTGATCAACTATATTAAAAATAAGTTGTCGAAAAAAGAACGGTTGGTCCTGGAGCTGTATTTTTACGACGATTTAACAATGAAGGAAATCGGCGAAGTATTAAATATCTCTGAATCACGGGTCAGTCAGATCTTCGCCCGTTTAATGACCCGGCTCCAAACTCAGTATAACCGTCATCGTTTCGACTGGTTATAATCGCCCGGTGTAGATCCTAAAAAAACCCTCTCCGAAATTATTCGGAGAGGGTTTTTTATTTTTTAAAAAGGTCGGGGCTTACTTCTTCGCCTGCCGAACCGCGTCGGCCTGACGCCCGTTAAAAGGCCAGAACACATCATTATATTCAGGCCAATCGCGTTGTTTATCCTCTAAAACTGACTGCATCTCGCCATAATCACTACAGACTCCCTTCCAACCACCGGCCAGCGGACCGGCAACTGTCCCGCCAAGAAAATACGGTCCCTTCATCATGATATAATCAGTTTTGGATGCCAGGTTAAGTCCGCCGGTAAACGGACCAGCCACGATCCCGCTGACAGTTCCGCACCCACCGATCAATACGGCTAACAACAAAGCACTTACTCCCGACATTATCTTCGCCTTCATGGTTTTTCCTCCATTTTTCTTTCAAATATATTGATTACCAGACTAAAATAGGCTCCTTATATAATATCTTACTCCCCACGAAAAAAATCAAGTGAATTTCTAAATTATTGACAAAAAATATTTCCCTGATATAATTCCGCCTATGAACATTTTGCTGACGAATGATGATAGTCTCAGTACGCCCGGGCTGAAATTATTACGAAAAGAGCTGTGTCGACTCGGTAAAGTCACTACCGTTATCCCGTCAAATCAACGTAGCGCGAGCAGCCACGCGATCACTATTTTTCAACCTCTTTTTATCAATAAAATCCTATGCGGCGCGCGCCAGGAATACATTTACACGTTAGATGGAACGCCAACCGATTGTGTTAAAATAGCTCTGAGCAAAATGATGAAAAAATTACCGGATATTGTCGTCTCCGGTATTAACGCCGGGGCGAATGTGGGCGTGGATGTTTTTTACTCCGGCACGGTCGCCGCGGCCCTGGAAGCCTCGCTCTGGGGTCTGACCTCTTTTGCCGTTTCCGTGGAAAAATCGTCTAAAAGAAACCCTGATTTTAAAAAAGCTGCCCGAAAAAGTGTTTCTCTGATCAAATCGCTTCTGGCTATGAAACCCGCCCGCGGTAGTGTTTTTAATATTAATTTACCAAACCAATTCCACCGGTCACGTATCAAAGGCACAAAATTTACTCATCAGGATCTGGCCATGACCCGGGATGAGTTCATCCAGGGAACGGACCCGCGAGGCCGTCATTATTACTGGATGAAATCAGGCCCGGCAGCCCAGTGGCAGAAAAAAAGAAAGACTGAACATCTCTTGCCGATCCTGGCGCCATCCGATCTGAAAACCCTGCGGGCCGGTTATATTTCCATCACGCCTTTAAAAGCGAATTTCACCGATTATCAATTCCTTGCCAATCCCCCGAAAATTTGATAGCATAAAATTTTTATGATTGTTCCCTCCATTGCCAATAGCTTAAAATCTGTTTTAACCGGGCGTCCGATTAGCCGACCGGAGATTGATTTCATCGCTTCGGAACGGGCGGATCTCTGGGAAGTCCTCTACGGAGCCAACCTGTTGCGACGGCAGTTCAAAGGCGATACGATCGGGTTATGTTCGATCATTAACGCCAAAAGCGGGGCCTGTTCGGAAGACTGCAAGTTCTGCGCCCAATCAACCCATCATTCCGCGAAGATAAAAAAATATCCCCTGGTAAACAAAGCGGAAATCAAAAAAGGATACCAACGGACCAAAAAAATCGGTGCGCATGGATTCAGCATCGTCACCAGCGGTAATGCCTTATCTGAGCAAGACCTCGATAAGATTTGCGCGATAACTCAAGAAATTTCGACAATCCGCAATCCGCAATCCTCATCCCGCATTCCCTATTTATGCGGTTCGCTGGGACGGCTCACCCTGGCTCAGGCAAAAAAACTGAAAAAAGCCGGACTGTATAAATGCCACCATAATCTGGAAACTTCCGAGCGTTTCTTTTCTCAGGTTTGTTCCACGCACTCATACCAGGAACGGATCGACACGATCAAAAACCTGCAAAAAGCCGGCTTAGCTGTCTGTAGCGGCGGCATTTTCGGGCTGGGGGAGACCTGGGCGGACCGGATCGACCTGGCCCTGACTTTAAAAAAACTTGATGTGGATTCCGTACCGTTGAATTTTCTGATCCCGGTTAAAGGGACCACCCTGCAAAAAGCAGCCCCGTTAACCCCCCGGGAAATATTAAGAACGATCGCCCTTTTCCGATACATCTGCCCGACCAAAAACATCCGGATCTGCGCCGGCCGGGAAAAAAACTTACGGGACTTGCAATCCTGGATATTTTTTGCCGGCGCCGACGGGATGATGATCGGCGGTTACCTCACCCAGCCCGGCCGCCAAACAAAAGATGACATTCAGATGTTAAAAGATCTGGGTTTAAAATTTACACAGCAAGATGTTTAATTATATTGCCACCGAACTAAAAAAACTTCAAAAAGCGGGATTGATCCGGCAATTCAAGACCATTACGGCGATTAGAGGCACCCGGGTAAAAATAGATAATAAATGGTTTATTTCTTTTTGCACCAACGATTACCTGGGGCTGGCCCAACATCCGGCCTGCCGGCAAGCCGCCCAAAAAGCCACGCAAAGATTCGGGATCGGGTCCGGTGCTTCCCGTTTAATGGCCGGTACGTTAACTCCGCATAAAGAGCTGGAAAAAGCGATTGCCCGGTTCAAACATACTCCGGATGCTTTACTTTTTACCTCCGGTTATGCGGCTAACATCGGCGT
>DAOWBV010000036.1 GCA_030633885.1 Planctomycetota bacterium | reverse complement strand
ATTCATGTGCAGATGCAATAAACATGTCCTCTCGCTAAAGTTTCGGCAAATAAGCCCTTACAGCTAAAATCCAACTTGCCCTTGTTAGCCATGATATTAACCACCCCGTAAAATCAATATATTGATTTCAGGGCATTTTAAGTAATCTTCCTTTCTCAATCGGCCCCACCCTAAAGGAGCCAATCTCGCACCCGGCCAACGAAATTAAACGGTCACCCCAATGTTTACACGTGTAAATATTTCAGAGACTATCTTATCTTTTCGAGACAAATCAAACCATATTTCTTTTTCTCCTCCGATAATTTTCTTGCAAAACACCACTACATTCCCTATAATAAAAAGGTTTAATTGCCAAAAAGGCTATCGTTATGAAAAAAATCCATCATAACACTAATGGCGAAACCGCGTTATCGGCCAGTGTGTTGGTTTTGAACAAGCTGTTCATGGCCATCAAAGTGGTTAACGTTAAACGGGCTTTCGGATTGCTCTATAAAAATTACGCTGAGGTGATCGCCAAAGATAACGGTCGGTTCGATTCTTATGATTTTATCCGCTGGGTCGATTATAGTTCCAACGGCGGGGCCCGGGAGCATGACGAATTTATCCATACGCCGGGCTTGAGGATCCGCGTGCCGCGGGTGATCCGGTTGACTTTTTATGACAAGGTCCCGAAAAAGAAAGTTAAATTCAACCGGAAGAACATTCTGGCCCGGGATAGTTATACCTGCCAGTATTGCGGAAAAAAATACAGTTCATCTGCGCTCAGTGTTGATCACGTGGTGCCGCGTTCGCGGGGCGGAAGCACCAGTTGGACCAATATTGTCGCCTGTTGCCACCGGTGCAATACGAAAAAAGGCGGTCGTTTACCCCGGGAAGCCCGGATGAGGTTGCTGAAAGAACCGATCGCCCCGAAGAGTAATCCGACCGTTTCCGCCAAGATCAAGGAAGAAAAATATAATCTCTGGAAGGAATTCTGTTCGTCCGGTGATCATTTAGCAGAATAAAATGGGAGGCAGCTGGTCGTGCGAGGTAAATTTATTGTGATCGACGGGCCGGACGGCGGCGGGAAGACGACCCAGACCAGGTTGCTGGTCGCTTACCTGCGATCACGGCGGGTGCCGTTGATCAAAATCAGGGAACCGGGCAGTACGCGGATCGGAGAAAAAATCAGGAAGATCATTCTGGATCCGGCTTTCAAAGATATGTCGATCCGGACCGAAGTTTTTTTATACATGGCCTGCCGCGCTCAGCTGATCGAAGAAATCATCAAACCGGCCCTGAAAAAAGGGAAAGTGGTGCTTTGTGAACGGTTTCTTTCCTCTTCAATCGCTTATCAGGGACGGGCGGGCGGATTGGGTGAAGATAATATTAAAAAAGTTGGTCGACTGGCTACGGACCGGATCGAGCCGGACATGACCATTATTCTGGACATTGCGTCGGCGGCCGGCTTAAAAAGGGTTCGACATCGCCGGGGCGGGAAAAAGAAAAGGAAGCTGGACCGGATCGAGGCCCGGAAACTGGCTTTTCACCGGAAAGTGCGATCAAGCTTTCTGAAAATGGCTCGGTTGAATCCGGCTAAAGTTAAACTGGTCAACGCGGCCGGCCCGCGACCTCAAGTGCAGGCCCAAGTGAGAAAGATCGTGGATCATGTTGTTTAAAAATGTGTTGGGTCAGGAACCGGCGGCCCGGATATTTGAAAATATCTTGAAGCACGGGCGTCTGGCGCACGCTTATTTATTTGCCGGTCCCATGGGGGTCGGGAAATTCCGGTTTGCCCGGGAACTGGCTAAAATACTGCTCTGCGCGGAGCAAAAGGCCGGATCGGATCTCCGGCCGGCCTGCGATCGTTGTCCGTCTTGCCGGCAAGCGGATCGGGAACAGCACCCGAATTTACGGATTACCCGATTGGCCCCGGATGAAAAAAGTATTAAGATCAATGATATCCGCCGGATCGAACGCGAGATCATCATGAAACCCATCCAGGGCAAAAGGAAGATCTTTATTATCAATGACGCTGAATCAATCGTTGAAGAAGGTTTTAATGCTCTTTTAAAAACATTGGAAGAGCCGCCGGGTTATTCCCTGTTGATTCTGGTGACGAACCGGCCGGACGCTATCCTGCCGACGGTTTTTTCGCGTTGCCAGTTGATCCGTTTTTCCCCGCTGGGCGACCGCGTGCTGCGGTCGTTTTTTCATAAAGAATTGAAGTTAAACCAGCCGGAAGCCGAAGTGTTGGCCCATCTGGCGCAGGGCAGTATCGGCTGGGGTTGTTATCTGCAGGAACATGATTTTATCAGGCAAAGAGCTTGTTTATTGGAACGGTTGGGTGATCCGGGCGGGGCGTCCAGATCCGGGCTGGCCGAAGAAATAATCGCTTACGCCCAGCGACATAAAAAAAGTCTGGAGGGAAATCGGCAGCGGGTGATCCAGCAATTCAAAGTATTGGCCTTGTTTTTTTATGATGTTTTGTTGGGCCACTACGGGTTGGATCAGTACGTGGTCAATCAGGATCAGAAGAAATTACTCCGGAAAATACAAACGGCTTCTTCGCCCGGCGATATTACGCGGATCCTGGAAGTTCTGATGGCCGGCGAAAAAGCCCTGAAACTTAACGCTAACTATAAGCTGGTAGTCGAAAACGCTGTCTGCCAGATGAATTTTAACTGAGGGGTCGGGTAGTTTTCCGACCACTCATCCTGAGAACCCCGATTTTGTCGGGGGCCGAAGGATCTTGAGATCCTTCGCTATCGCTCAGGATGACACCTCGGGGAATAATGAAAAAACTCTCCGAGGGCTCATTTTAACTAAAGGATTATTTTATGTGGTCAGTAATCGTTCGTTATGGCGCAATGGGTTTGATCGGAACTTTTAAGACAAGAATCTCAGGTTTGAAGATCGGCGATAAGTGTATTATGCGGACCGACCGGGGTACGGAATTGGGGACGACCATTTCAGCATCGCAGGAAATACCGGCTGGCCCGGGGGGTGGTCCCCGGAAGAGTTTTCCGGGTGAAGTGTTGCGCAAAGCGCTGGCCGAAGATTTCAAGATTGAACAGAAGATCGAGACCGAAAAAAAATCACGGGAATTTGATTTTTGCGAAAAGAAGATCAAGGAACTGAAGTTGACGCTTAATTTGGTTTTCGTGGAACATCTTTTCGGCGGAGAAAAAGTTGTTTTTTATTTTGTGGCTGAAGGCCGGGTCGATTTCCGGGAATTAGTCAAGGAGTTAGCCAAGGAATACAAGACCCGGATCGAGATGCGGCAGATCGGCGTGCGGGATGAAGCTCGCCTCCTGGCTGACGTGGAACATTGCGGTCGGGAACTTTGTTGTAAATCATTTATCAAGGACCTTGAACCGGTGACCATGAAAATGGCCAAAAGCCAGAAGACGACCCTGGACCCGGCTAAGATCTCCGGCCGGTGCGGTCGGTTGATGTGTTGTTTGCGTTACGAGGACGAAGTTTACACGCAGTTGAAAAAGAAATTACCTAATAAAGGCGCTCGGGTTTCAACGAAGGACGCGATCGGGGATGTGGTCGAACTGGATATTTTTGCCCAGTCCGTCACCATTGAAAATGATAAAAGGGAAAGAATTAAAATTAAGGTTGATGAGATCATAAAAGTGATCAGGTCTTCCGCTTTGGAGATCAAGGGTGGCGGCGATAAATCCGGAGGTAAAAAATGACCGGGCAGTTTTATGTCACGACGCCGCTCTATTATATTACGGACGAACCTCATATCGGCACGGCGTACACGACGATCGTTGCTGACGTATTAGCCCGCTACAAACGTTTGTTGGGGGTAGAAGTTTTTTTTGTCACCGGCACGGATGAGCACGGCCAGAAGATCGCCCGGGCCGCCGCTGCCGAGGGGTTGAAACCCAGGGAGCTGGCTGACCGGTTCGCGCCGAAGTACCGGGAAGTCTGGCAATCGTTGGACATTACTCTTGATTATTTTATCCGGACCACCGATCCGGCGCACGAAGAGGCAGTCCAGGCTTTCTTTAAAAAAGTGATCGAGCAGGGTGATATTTATAAAGCCAAGTATCAGGGTTGGTACTGTAATCCCTGTGAACGTTACGTTTCTGAGAAGGATGCCCCGGACCATGTCTGTCCTGTCTGCCGACGTCCGGCCGAAGCGTTGGAGGAAGAAAACTATTTTTTCCGGCTGAGTAAATACCAGGATAAAATGCTCAGCCACCTGAAAGAACATCCTGATTTTATCGGACCCACTTCCCGTTATAATGAGATCCGGAACCGGGTCGAAGCTGGATTGGAAGATATTAGTGTCAGCCGGTCGGCTTTTGACTGGGGCGTGCCCATGCCGGATGATTCCAAGCAAAGTATCTGGGTCTGGTTCGACGCGTTGATCAATTATATTTCCGCTTTGGGCTATCCGAAAAAGACCGATCTTTTTGAAAAATTCTGGCCGGCGGACGTGCATCTGATCGGCAAGGATATTCTTTGGTTCCACAGTGTTATCTGGCCGTGTATGTTAATGTCGGCCGGGATCGCTTTACCGAAAAAGATCTACGCCCATGGTTGGTGGACCATGAACGCGGACAAGATCTCGAAATCAAAGGGGAACGTGATCTACCCGCGTGATGTTATCGCTCGGGTCGGGGTGGATGGCCTGCGTTATTTCATGATGCGTGAGATCCCGTTCGGCCTGGACGGTGATTTTTCGAATAATGCCTTATTGGCCCGCTATAATAATGAACTCGGTAACGACCTGGGTAATTTACTTTTACGGACCCTGACCATGATCGAAAAATATTTTCAGGGCCGCCTGCCCCGGCCGGCGATGGAATCATCAGAACTCCGGTCGGCGGTTGAAGGATTAGCGCCCCAGATAGAAAAAAAACTGGATCAGTACCAGTTCAGTATTTTGCTGGAAAAGATTTGGGAAGTGATCCGGAAAGTAAATAAGTATATTGATCAGGAAAAACCATGGGTGTTGGCTAAGTCGGATCAGGAACGGTTAAAGACGGTGCTTTATACGGTGGCCGAGTCGCTCCGGATCATCAGTATTTATCTCGGGCCTTTTATTCCGGAGAGCGCTTCGAAGATCCTGACCCAGTTGGGTCTGCCCGGAGAAGTCGGGGCCGGACAGTTTAACCAGGCGGTGGTCTGGGGCCAATTACCGGACGGGTGTTTGGTCAAGAAGGGCGCGCCTTTATTTCCGAAAATAGAATAAATCAGCGTAACAAATTATTAATAGCAGTGTATATTAATTATGACAGAACAATCGGTTGATCCCTTAGCTCCGGTAGTTGCCAAAGACGGTCGTTATGATCGGGAAGCTTACCGCTTTGTTTTTGAAGCGCTGGATTTTACCTTGAAAGAGATCGGTGAGCGCCGGCATGTGAACGGTCAGGAATTACTCGATGGCATCCGGGCCATGGCCGTTAATAAATTTGGCATGCTGGCCAAGATGGTCTTTAACCGGTGGGGTATTACCCGAACCGATGATTTCGGTGAAATAGTTTTTAATCTGGTCGAGGCCGGTTTGATGGGCCGGACCGAACAGGATTCCAGGGAAGATTTTCACGATGTCTTTAATTTTGATAAGGTATTTGGCGAAAGTGAGTTGAAACGTTAATGCCGCAGATTTCAAAAGATCCATTGATCGGTAAAGTATTGGGTAACTGCCGTCTGCTCAAAAAGATCGGCGAAGGCGGGATGGGGGCCGTCTATCAGGCTCATCATATCGGTCTGAATAAAATGATGGCTGTTAAGATCCTGCCGCCCACCTTTTCCCGCGATGAGGAACGGGTCAAGCGGTTTATCCGGGAAGCCCGGGCCGCCGCCAAGCTGGAACACCACAATATTGTCCAGACCCTGAATATCGGCAAGCAAGAAGGGTTATATTTTATTATCATGCAATACGTTCAGGGAGAAAGTCTGGACGTCATGATCAAAAGAAAAAGAAAATTGAGCATGCCGGAAGCGACCCGGATCATTAAGGAATCGGCCGTGGCGCTGAGCGTGGCTCATCAGCAGAATATTATTCATCGTGATGTTAAACCGGAAAATATTATGCTGACATTGAAGGGCGAAGTCAAGCTGATGGATTTCGGATTGGCCCGGGTGATGGATGAAGTCAGTAATCTCTCCCGGACCGGCGACATCATGGGCACGCCTCATTACCTGGCGCCCGAACAGGCCCACGGCCAGAAAGTTGACGCCCGTTGTGATATCTACGCGCTGGGCGTGACCTATTATCATGCTCTGACCGGGTCCCGGCCTTTTGAAGGAACTACCCCGATGACCGTTATCCTGAAACATCTGAATGCGCCAATGCCTGACCCGCACCAGTTGACGCCTGATTTACCTGACTCCGTTTGCCAGGTGCTTAAGAAGATGACCTCTAAAAAACCGGGCCAGCGTTATCAGTCGATGGCGGAATTAATTCGAGTTCTGGAAACACTGCCGATCGTTCAGGTGGCTGCGTCGACCCAACCGGCCGGTGTTCCGGTGCCCGGGAGCGATGTGCAAACTATCACTTATCCATCCCGGAAGCCGGACGAGAAGAATAAAAAACTTATTTTTTATGTTACCACCGCGGTGGCTGTTTTGATCGTATTTATCGCGTTGTTAATTAGTTTCAACGGTAATGGGACAAACCCGGACAATGGACGAACTGAGACCCCGGTAGTTAGTCCCGGTTCTAATGATAACGGGGGTGATCCGGTTGTTGTCGAACCGCCGCCGCCACCGCCTTCGCCCGGGAAAGAGTTTGACAAGCTTCAAGGTCATATCCGGCGCCATCCCCGGGAATTTGAAAAGAATATTGACCAACTGACCGTATTTATTAATAAATTTTCGCGATCGGATGAAGCCGGAAAAGCAAAACTTATTCGAAAAGATATCAAGAGAGAGAAATTAAAGGTGGATTTGAAGCGCCGGGCTAAAGAATTTGTTGATCTTCTGAGCCTAGGTCAAGATGACCAGGTTCTAAAATATGTTCATGGTGATCAATTGGAAAAACATGGCGAGGAGAACTTAAAAAAAGTTTTGAAACTGCTCAGCATGGGTTTGTTGTTGATCAATAAATCAATTATTAGTATGGAGATCGATGAATCCGAGATCGAGATCCAGGGTGTGCCTGGACGGCGCCGGGGTATTGTTACTTTGACGGTTAAAAGTCGCGATCGGTCTGGTAAGATCAAAACGGAGAAAAGCCGGAGTAAGTGGCGTTTGTCTAACGGTACCTGGTATTTCTGGGAAGGCGAGAAAAAAGACAGACCTTTCCGTCGGCAGAGTTCGCGGGACCGGAAATAAAGCATGAAGTACGTAACCCGTAACGGCCGGCGCCTTTTTCAATTCAGCCATTTCTTAAAAATCCCCGCTATTGAGCACTTTGTTACTACTCGTCGAGGCGGCGCCAGCACCGGTGTTTATAATTCATTAAATCTGTCTCTGACGGTTGGTGATCAGGCCGATCGAGTTTTAAAGAACCGGCGCCGGCTTGGTCGGGCGGCCGGGCTGTCGTTAAGAGATTTTATCCTGGGCCGGCAGGTTCACCGCGGGAATATTAAGGTTGTTCGGGTTGCCGATGCCGGCCGCGGGTCGACTGACCACAAAAAATCCATCCCGAATATTGATGCGTTGGTGACGAAACAACCGGGTGTCGGGTTGTTGACTCTTTCCGCTGACTGCCCATTGATCTTATGCGTTGATCCGGCTCGGAAGGTAGTCGCCAATATCCACGCCAGTTGGCGAGGTTTGTCGAAAAATATCATCAGGAAAACGATCACCCGGATGCGGCGGGAATTCGGCTGCCGGTCCAAAGATATCCGGGCTGGAGTTGCCCCGGCCATCGGTGTTTGTTGTTACCAGGTTCAGGATGATTTTATCCGGACCTTGAAGCGGGCTATTCCGGGTGCGGGTCAATACCTGGTCAAACGGGGCCGGAAAAAATATTTTGATCTCCACGGCCTGATCCGCCGGCTTTTGAAAAGGTCCGGGCTGAAAAATAAAAATATTGAAGTCAGTCGTCTCTGCTCGTGTTGCCACCCGGAACTCTTTTATTCTTACCGGCGCGACGGAGCCCGGACCGGGCGGATTGGGGCTTTGATCTATTTGAAACCGCAAAAAATCGCGGCGATCGATATCGGTACTAATTCGTTGAAATTGCTGATTGCTCAGGTTGATCCCGGTGGAAAGATAAAAACATTGAAAGAAATTGTCCGGACGACCAGACTCGGCCGCCGGCAAAAACAGACCGGCCGGTTGTCCGGGTCTGGTATGCGGTTATCTTTGAAGGTATTAAAAGAATTTGTCCGATTGGTCCGTCGGTTTCAGGTTGAGCAAATACAAGCCGTCGCTACTTGCGCTTTGCGGGAAGCCGGCAACCGAAAAGTTTTTTTAAGAGCAGTGCGGCGGGCGACCGGGTTGAGGGTGAAAGTCCTGACCTCCCGGTCCGAGGCAGATCTGAGTTTTCGCGGCGCCGTGGCCGGAGCCCGGGCCGGGATTAATCGGTTGGTCATCGATATCGGCGGCGGGAGTACGGAATTGGTTTGGGGCCGAGCCCGGGCCATTGGGTATCGGAGTTTGCCGCTGGGTGCGGTTAAGTTGACCGAACAGTTCGTTCACCAGGAACCGATCACGGATCAGTCATATCGGGATCTGGTTGCTTTTATTAAAAAGAAGTTAACCCGGGTCTACCGCCAAAAAAATATGGTTACCGTTGGTCTCGGCGGGACAGTGACCACCCTGGTGGCCATGATGTTGCGGTTGAAAAGACCGGATCCAATAAAGACTCATCAGTATGTCTTGCGTTTGGCCGAATTGAAAAAAATAGTCCGACGGTTAAGGCGCGCTGATCTGGCGACCAGCAAAAAGATGCGGGGCTGTCCGGCGGACCGGGCTGATATTATTCTGGCCGGGGCAGTCGTGCTGCTTTGCTTGATGCGGTCCTTGAAGATCAACCGGGTCATTACTTCGACCCGCGGTTTGCGTTACGGATTGATTGAATCGTAGATTTTCTTTGACTTTTGGTGATTTATTATTATAGTAAACGGTTTAAATTAACGAGGAGCAATATTATGGCGATGCCAAAAAGAAAACATTCGAAATCACGTAAACGGACCCGGCGTTCGCATTTGGCCTTAAAGAAAACGGTTCTGTCTGATTGTCCCCGTTGTCACCAGAAAAAAATACCTCATCGTGTCTGTGGAAACTGTGGTTACTATAAAGGTTCCGCGGTTATAAAGTTATAGGAACTGACTGATGAAAATTGCCATTGATGCCATGGGAGGCGATCACGCTCCTCAGGAAATCGTCAAGGGGTGTTTGATCGCGGCTGAACAGACACCGGGCCTGACTTTACTTTTAGTCGGACAAAAAGACAAACTTCTTCCGCTTTTAAGTAAAAACAAACCGAAAAATATCGAGATTGTCGATGCACCCCAAGTCGTGGAAATGCACGAGTCTCCGATATCGGCTATCCGGACGAAACGTCAATCTTCCGTCGTTCAAGCCGTGAAGTTAGTTGCCCGGAAAGAGGCCGAGGTCTGTATTTCAGCCGGAAATACCGGTGCCGTCGTGGCCGGAGCAACCATCCTTTGTGGTTTTTTGGAAGGGGTAAAGCGCCCCGGTATCGCTGTACCGATCCCGACCCCGAACGGTTACAGTTATCTCATCGATGTTGGCGCGAACATTGATTGCCATCCGATTCACCTGCTTCAGTATGCTATTATGGCTTCTATTTATTCCAAAAAAATGCAGAACGTAAGCAAACCACGGGTTGGTTTATTGAATATCGGCGCCGAGGATTCAAAAGGCAATGAATTGGTCCAAGAGACCCTGACCCTTTTTAAAAAATCGCCCGTTAATTTTATCGGCAGTATTGAAGGCCAGGGCGTTTTCCGGGGCGAGTGTGACGTGGTTGTTTGCGAGGGATTTGTCGGCAACGTTATTTTAAAGTTAGCCGAAGGTTGTTTTGAGTTTTTTGCGCGCAGTCTGGCTTCAGAAATGGGCAAGCAATCGGATAATGGTCCGGGGGTTGATTTTATGAAACGGACTTTGGGCGCTGTGACCACCCGGATCGATTATTCCGAATACGGTGGGGCGCCTTTGCTGGGTGTGAACGGCGGGTGCATTATTTGTCATGGACGTTCCAAGGCCAAAGCGATTGCTAACGCTATTAAAGTCGGTGCTGATATCGTCAAACAAAAAGTTAACGAAGAGATCGTCAAGGAAATAAACAGTTTAGAACTTTCCTGGTTTGATCTACTGAAAAGCTGGAAGACACACCGGTAATTTGGTGGGGCACCCTTTAGGGTGCCGACAAAACGGCATTGTGAACAGTGCCCTACCAAGAGATAAAAAAAATTATGGACAAGATTCAAAAAGTCAGTATTGTCAGCACCGGTTCTTACGCGCCGGATAAGATCTTGAGCAATGATGATCTGGAAAAATTGGTCGAGACCAGTGATGAATGGATCACCACCCGGACCGGGATCAAAGAACGGCACATGGTAGTTGAAGGTGAGGCTACTTCTGATCTGGCCGCTCGGGCGGCCCAAAATGCTTTGAAAGAATCCGGTTTGACTCCGGAACAATTGGACCTGATCGTGATCGGGACTGTTTCCCCGGATAATCTTTTTCCTTCCACCGCTTGCCACGTTCAGCGCAAGATCAACGCGCCCAACGCGGCGGCTTTTGATATTTCCGCTGCCTGCACCGGTTTTCTTTACTCCCTGACCGCCGGTTGGAAAATGATCGCTACCGGCATGCACAAAAATGCGCTGGTCATCGGGGCTGAAACATTGACCCGATTGACCGATTATACCGACCGGGGGACCTGTGTTCTTTTTGGTGACGGGGCCGGAGCGGTGATTCTTCAACCGGGTGACCAGGGACATGAAATCCTGTACGGTTTTCTCGGGGCTGATGGTACCCGGGCCGATTTGATGATCTTGCCGGCCGGGGCTTCCAGTCTGCCGGCTTCCCATAAGACCGTTGATGAAAAAATGCATTATATTAAACTGCGCGGACGAGAAGTCTTTAAATTCGCCGTTTTGAAGATGGCTGATCTGGTCAAAGAATCAATCGAAAAATGTAACCTTAAAATATCTGATATTAGCTTGGTTGTACCGCATCAGGTAAACATGCGGATACTTGAATCGGCCGCCGAACGGTTGAATATGCCGATAGATAAATTTTACGTGAATATTGATAAATACGGTAATACTTCAGCCGCTTCCATCCCGATCGCTTTTGACGAAGTGGCCCGCAGCGGCCGGTTGAAAAAAGGCGACATTGTTGTGCTGGTCGCTTTTGGCGGCGGCCTGACCTGGGGTTCAGCCGTTATTCGTTGGTAATTAATATGAAAACCGCATTTCTTTTCCCCGGACAAGGGGCTCAATTCGTCGGCATGGGCAAAGAATTATATGAAAAACATGACCGGGCGAAAAAACTATATCAACGAGCCAATCAGATCCTTGGTTTTGATCTGGCGCAGATCTGTTTTGAGGGTCCTGAGACCGAACTGAATAAAACCAATATTTGCCAGCCGGCGATTCTGGTGACCAGCCTGGTCGCGCTGGAGACGGTGAATCCCGCTCAGAAAAACTTTGAGGCCACTGCCGGGTTAAGTCTTGGTGAGTATATCGCTTTGGTTGCTGCCGGATCACTTTCTTTTGACGATGCGGTTAAGATCGTCGAACGACGTGGTGCCTTTATGCAGGAGGCGTGTGATCAGGAACCCAGTACCATGGCTTCTATTATTGGGCTTGACTGTGATAAAGTTAAAGAAATATGTAATTCAGTTGACGGTATAATTAATATTGCTAATCTTAACTGTCCCGGTCAGATAGTTATTTCCGGCGCCTGCGAAGCTCTGGAAAAAGCCTGTGTTCAGGCCAAAGAGAGTGGCGCTAAACGGGCCATTCCACTGAAAGTGGCCGGGGCTTTTCATTCACCCTTGATGAAATCAGCTGAAAAAAAATTAAAAGTCGAATTGGAAAAAATAAACATTAAAGATCCGCAAAAAGATTTTGTTTCCAATGTGACCGGCCAGTACGTGCAGACCGCCACTGAGATAAAAGATTGCCTCAGCCGGCAAGTGGTCAGTTCAGTCCTCTGGGAGGATTCTATGCGCTTGTTTATTAAAGACGGCGTGACTAAATTTTACGAGATCGGCCCGGGTAAGGTTCTGGCCAGCTTGATGGGTCGGATCGATAAGTCAGTTGAATGCACTAAGATTTAATAATGGAGTAGAATATGATTTTAAAAGGTAAAAATGCTATTGTCACCGGTGCATCCCGTGGAATTGGTAAAGAAGTTTCTTTGGTTTTGGCTAATCAAGGAGCTAATATTATTTTGGTTGATATTGATGAATCAGCGTTGCAAGCGACGGCTAAAGAGATAGAAACTAAAGGGGTGAAAACATTATGTGTTACAGCTGACGTTTGTCAGATGGCTGACGGCGAAAAAATCGCTTCTGAAACCCAGAAAACTTTTGGGCGTATAGATATTTTAGTTAACAATGCCGGAATTACCCGCGATAATCTGATTCTGAGAATGAAAGAAGATGAGTGGGATAAAGTTCTGGCTGTTAACCTCAAAGGTATTTTTAACTGCACTAAAGCGGTCGCCCGTTACATGCTCAAACAACGAGCCGGGAAGATCGTTAACATAGCTTCCATTATCGGTATCGGTGGAAATGCCGGCCAGTCCAATTACGCCGCATCCAAGGGTGGAGCGATCGCGTTCACCAAGTCAGCTGCCAAAGAATTCGCCTCCCGGAATATTAATGTCAATGCCGTCGCGCCCGGTTTCATTCAGACGGCCATGACTGACAATTTAAAAGAAGAGGTCCGGAAGGAAATGCAGTCACGTATTCCGCTTACCCGACTCGGGACCGTTCAGGACGTGGCTAACGCCGTTTTGTTCCTGGTCAGCCCGGCGGCTGATTACGTTACCGGTCACACCATTGTCGTCGATGGCGGACTGGCGATGTAAACCCCGTTAGAAATAGATCGCCTTTAGGCGATCGTAATTATGCGGAAAGTCTACTCGGGTAAATAGATACATATTTTTAGCAGTAGAACTTTTCTTGTTTTCATTGACAATTTCTAACGGGGTAAAAAGTTGACAGTCCACCGCTAAAATGCTATAAAACTCCAAACATAGTTAAATTAGACTACTTATTTAGAGAGATAAATTTATGGCAGTTAAAAAAGTCACTCCCCAAAATTTCGTCCAATATCTCAAAAAACCCTGGGTGCCGATCACCCTTGGCCGGGTCGATGATCATGAAGTCAAGATCCTGAAATTTAAAGGAGAATATCATCGTCATCAACACCAGGACCATGACGAATGTATTTTTGTTTACGAAGGCCAAGTCTGCATAGAATTGGAAAAAGGAGAAAAAGTCACATTAAATCAAGGCGAAGGCGCCTTTATCGAAAAAGGGACAGTTCATAAATCTTTCGCTAAAGACCAAGCTCTGGTTTTGGTTATTCAGGGTAAGACTATTATGTCTGATTTTGTGAAAGTCTGAGGTAAAAATTCCTATGGATAAAAAACTAAAAATTCTAAAACAGAAGCATCAAGAAGCCTTGCTGGGCGGTGGGCCGGAGCGGATTAAGAAACAGCATGCCCAGGGAAAACTGACCGCCCGGGAACGGTTGAATCTGCTGCTTGATAAGGGCAGTTTCAAGGAACTGGACATGTTCGTGACCCACCAGTGCACCCATTTTGATATGGATAAGAAAAAACAACTGGGTGACGGTGTGGTTACCGGTTACGGCAACATTAATGGCCGGTTGGTCTATGTTTTTTCGCAGGATTTTACCATCTGGGGTGGTTCGCTGGGCGAGGCCTTTGCCGGTAAAATATGTAAAGTTATGGACCTGGCCATGAAGGTCGGAGCGCCGGTTATTGGATTGAATGATTCCGGCGGGGCCCGGATCCAGGAAGGTGTGGTTAGTTTGGGCGGTTACGCCGAGATATTTT
>DAOWBV010000211.1 GCA_030633885.1 Planctomycetota bacterium | reverse complement strand
TTGCAATGTAATGGTCATAAATGGTATCATCCATTATGGTCTCCTTTCTTTTGTTTTTGTGTTGTTTTTTCTTCAATAATAAACTAACACAAAAGAGGTTTTGCCTCAAAATTAAAGGAGACCATCTTTCTTATTTTATCGGACATCCTCACGGCTTAAAATTTAACCTTCATCTCTGAAAACCACTGGAAATCCCACCTTTTTCTGATATAATTCTGTTAAATAACAGTAAACTTATCACAATAAGGTCTGTATCTCATGCGTATTAATAAAACATTGACTTTTTTTTCCTCTTTGCTATAGTTAGCCATCATGGAAACTATTGGTGATTTTGAATTAAATAAAGACCAGCTTCTCGGTAAAGGCGCCTGGGGTGAAGTTTATAAAGGTCGCCAAATTTCGCTCGATCGACCGGTGGCCATCAAGATCCTCAAGCAGGAACTGACCAAAGACGAAGATTTCGTTAAACGGTTCCGCCGTGAGGCTTCAGTGCTGGCCAAACTGGTTGACGAACACATCATTCAGGTTTACGGGGCGGGGGTGCATGAGGATTCTCACTATTTCGCCATGGAATTCGTTGAGGGAGTCCCGCTTCAGAAGTTCATGGACCGCGGCCGGAAATTCACCATCCAGGAGATCATTTACGTCGGTCTTTCCGTCGCCCGGGCCTTGAAAACCGCCTGGGAAAGTCCGGGTAAGATCATTCATCGCGATATTAAACCTTCCAATATCATGGTCTCTTTTTCCAGTTCCGTGGTCTCCCGATCTGTTCCGGCTGATAAGTCCACCAGCTCCGCCGCCATGGATTTTGATATTACCGAAACCCGCATCAAAGTCATGGATTTCGGATTGGCTAAACTGGTCAACGCGGAACAAGACGCTACCATGGTCGGTACAGTCATCGGGACACCGAAATACATCTCACCGGAACAGGGCATGGGCCAGGCAGCCGATATCCGGTCCGATATTTATTCTCTCGGTATCGTTCTGTATGAGATGGCGACCGGTAAGATCCCTTTTGAGAGCGACACGGCCATGAGTTTGATCCGTCATCATATTTATGACACGCCTACTTCGCCCAGCCAGATGAACCAGGATTTACCGGCCGGGTTGGAAGCGATCATTCTTAAAATGATCCAGAAAGAAGCGGATAACCGTTATACCGGACCGAATGAACTGATCGTTGACCTGGAATTGGTGAAACAGGAACAGCCGCCGACTCACGCTTATAAAAAGAGTGATATTGACGCGACTATTATTTCCAGTATCATGCAAAAGAAAGGCAAAAAGTCTTTGATTATCGGGGCGGTGATAGCGGGGTTATTATTGTTTGCCGGTGGTTTGTGGTTGACCGGGGTGTTTCAAAAGGAGCAACCCAGGCCGACGGTGGAAGTTGTTCCGAACCCGATCGCGGTCACCGGTGATCAGGAACTAAGCAGACTTCTGGCTGAAGCCCGCCGGTTGATCCAGAATAAAAAATTTGATGAGGCTTCTGATGTCGTTATGAATGCGATGATGCTGGCGCCTGGATCTGAAGAAGTCAAAAAGATATTTAAATATCTGGGTGATGAAAAAAGAAAAGTAAATACTGCTGCCCAGCTGACCAATGCCGAGAAAACAAAACAATTAAATAAATATCTGACCAGAGCCGAGGATCTGATTGATTTAGGGAATCTTGACGACGCGGGCCGTAATCTGGTGGAGGCCAGCATTCTGGATCAAGAGTTCGGCGGGCAGAAATCCAAATTAATTGATAAACTAAAGAATGCATTGATCAAGAAGCGGACATCTTTAAACGAGGAAGATCAATTAAAAGCGAAAGTCAACCAATATTTGAAGCAGGCCCGCCAATATCTGTCTCAGAATGATCTGGAGTCAGCCAGTAATGTGTTGAGTAAGGCCTATGGTTTGACGCAGACTGATCCGGAGGTCAACCGGTTGTTGAAAGAAGTCAGAGGAAAAGAAACCGAGCTTCAGGCCGAAGCCGACCGCCGAAAACGGGAGGAAGAATATAATAATTATTATCAGATCGGGACCAGAGCGGCCGCGGATAAAAATTGGAAAGCGGCCATCGATGCTTTTACCAAGGCGATGAGTAAGAAAGATACGAATGAGGTGAGGGAGCAATTAAAGGAATCAGCCGTTCAGGCCGGGTGGGCTAAGAAATATAGAGAGACCCTGGCTCAAGCCGATCAGCTCGAACGGGCAGGCGATTACGAAACGGCCATTGCTTGTTATCAAAAATCGAAAAAATTCACCGATGATATTCAGGAGCCGCGGAAAAATATCACCCGTTGCGAGTACCGGCTATATGATCAATGGTATCAGACCGGCATGAAAGAATTCAATGAAAAAAAACTGTCCAGCGCTCAAAAGGCCTTTAAAAAATCTCTGGAATATAAGGTCGGCGATAAGGACGCCCTGAAAAAAATACGGGCTATCAAAAAAATGTTCCCGGCCGGGATGATGCTGGTTGAGGCCGGTGTCTTCCGGCAGGGCCGGCGGAAAACAAAGATCAAGCTCCCGTCCTTTTTTATTGATAAGTTCGAGGTGACCAATCAGGCTTACGCCAAGTTTCTCGATTATATCCGCCGGACCAATGACCATAGAAAATGCTATACCGGCGAAAAAAGCGGCGCCCGGGACAAAAACCACACTCCGAAGTTCTGGACCGACGGGACCTACGTTCAATCGGCCGCTAAGGCGCCGGTGGTCGGGATCGACTGGTACGATGCTTATTCCTACGCCGCCTGGGCCGGGAAGCGGTTGCCTACTTCAAAAGAATGGGAAAAAGCGGCTCGTTGGACCGACGGCCGCGATTATCCCTGGGGTAATTCGGAAAAAGTCAAGATCAATGTTGGCGGCCGGGTCAAAAGCGTTATCAAG
>DAOWBV010000185.1 GCA_030633885.1 Planctomycetota bacterium | reverse complement strand
TTTTCGGCTGATTGTTACCTCGGCAATAAGTCTAAAGATACCCTCCACGATTCCGTTACCCTCAACTTCCATTTCGATCCGGAGCTCTCTTTAGTCCGGTAGAATCTCGTTTCCGCCGAAGGACTGATCCGCCTCTGGCGGAAATCACTGCCTGCCTCGCCGTCAGGCGGGTCGGTTTTTTGATTGACAGCCCGAATCACGGTTATATAATGATTCTATGAAAACATTAACAAAGATAATTCTGGTTTTATTGCTGGTCAGCGGTTCTGTGGCGCTTGCTTATGCCCAGGGACAAAAAAATAAAGAGCAGGTTTGGGAAGATTTAACCGCTAAGTTTAGTACTCTTTATGACCGGGGGAAATACCCAGAGGCAGTTGAGGCGGCTAAAGAGGCATTAAAATTCGCTGAAGAATCGTTTGGAAGAGATCATGAAAATGTGGGTGCATCCCTAAACAACCTGGCTGGACTTTATCAAGTGCAAGGTAAATACGCGGAGGCTGAACCTCTTTACAAACGATCTTTAGCCATGACTGAGAAGGGTTTAGGTAAAGACCATCTGGAAGTGGCCGCTACCTTAAACAATTTGGCGTCTCTTTATGTAGATCAAGGTAAATACATTGAGGCCGAACCCCTTTACAAACGGTCTTTGGCCATAGCTGAAAAGGTGTTGGGGGAAGATCATCCAAATGTGGCGATGGTCTTAAACAACCTGGCCGGGCTTTATATAAAGCAGGGAAAATACACCGAGGCCGAACCTCTTTTCAAACGAGCTTTGGTGATTAAAGAAAAGGCGTTAGGGCCAGATCATTCAAATGTTGCGGCGGCCTTGAACAACCTGGCCTCACTTTATTGGGAGCAGGATAAATATGCTGAGGCTGAACCTTTTTACAAACGGTCTTTAGCCATAGCTGAAAAGGTGTTGGGGGAAGATCATCCAAATGTGGCGATGGTCTTAAATAATCTGGCGGCTCTTTATGCAAAGCAAACTAAATACACTGAGGCCGAACCTCTTTACAAACGAGCATTGGCATTATTTGAAAAGGCGTTGGGGGCAGATCATCCAAATGTTGCGGCAACCTTGAGTAATCTGGGTGAACTTTATAGAGATCAAGGTAAATACATTGAGTCTGAACCTCTTTTCAAACGGTCTTTGGTTATAAATGAAAAGGCGTTAGGCAGAGACCATCCATCTGTAGCGGGAATCTTGAACAACTTGGCTGATCTCTACACGGCCCAGGATAAATATGAGCAAGCCGAACCATTATTTCTGGAATCAATGGAGACCTATAAAAAGACCGTCGGGCTGGAACATCCGGATGTGGCGGAACTATTTGAAAATATGGCCAAGCTTTATAAAAAAACGAAAAGAGAGGCCGAAGCGAAAAAGCTGACCGAACGCGCCAAAGCGATCCGGAAAAAACAGAAGGACTCAAAATGATGCGTAAACTGTTTACTGCGCCCTGTACCCGCGAAATTGGCCGGGGCTACTTTTAGTTCTAGCTCTCAAATACCAATGAGGAAACAGGAAAACTGATGAAAACGATCCCCATTATTAGTCGTGACGAGACTCTTTTTTCGAAGATCGCAGGAATGATCAGCACCGATCATCCGGATAGCCCAAAATTTATCATGTTGCACGACGTGAAGCCGGCCATTGATTTTTTAAATATTGAAATACCGGAATTGGTCATAATCGATTTTTCCGACGCCCGGCTCGATGCTGATAGTTTGCTGGATATGATCATGCGTGATTCCTGGCTCCTGCATGGGGGTGTGATTGCCCTGGCCAGTGACTATGAAATGATGAAACGGCTGGAAGATATCCGGGGGGCGAATATTCTTGTGGCGCTGATCCGGGATAATCTGGACCGCCGCCTGCCCCGGATCATGAATATTATCTACGAGAATCGCCGGATACTTTTTCAGCGGGAGATCGGGTCCCATCTCTTCTCGGAGATCTCCGGTCATTTTAAGTTGGGGAACGATCCGCTGGAAGCGGCCTGTTATAGTAACCTCATCTGTAACTTCCTTTATAATTCTAACCGGATCAGTCAGGAAAAAAAGAACGGGCTTAATCTTTCGCTGGGCGAAATGCTGATCAACGCGATCGAGCACGGTAACTGCGGTATTACTTACGAGGAAAAGACCGCCTGGCTTAAGGATAATCATAATATTATGGAGCTGATAGAACAAAAGTGCCAGGATCCGGTAATCGCCCGACGGCGGGTGACTTTTGAATATACCATCAAGCTTTTTTCTTCCAGTTTTTTCATCGCGGATGAAGGCGAAGGTTTTGACTGGAAAAAAATGGCTAATCTTACCAACGATCAGGATCTCTTGCGGACACACGGGCGGGGAATTATGATGACGCGGGCGGTGACCCGGAAACTGACTTACAACCCTAAGGGAAATGAGGTCCGTTTTGAGATCGATCATCAGAGCGATGTGGAAAGCACTATTCCCCGTCTTTTCAAGGAACTGCCACTGCTGGAAATTAAGGCGGACGATATTATTTTCCGGCAAGGGGAGCGAAGTGATTTTCTTTATTACATCGTTATGGGACAGTATGAAGTGATCAGGGATGATAATGTCATTTCTGTTTTATCGCCGGATGATATTTTTATGGGTGAAATGTCTTTCTTGCTGGAGAACTGGCGGAGCGCGACGATCCGGGCCAAGACGGACGGCCGGGTGGTCAAGATTTCTAAAAAGGAGTTCGTGGAAGCGATCAAAAAGAATCCGCATTATGCCTTGTTTCTGTCTCGTTTATTGGCTCAACGGATCAATCGATTAAATCTGCAGTTTAGCAGGAAGATAAAGGGAGACGGCCCCAAGCCGCTAAACAAGCCGCTAAGTTAGGTGTCGGTCGCGGTCGACTACCTTTACTCGCCTCCGGATGGTCTTTTCCTTACAGACCCTATCGGGCAAATGGGAGGTAGCGGTAATAGACCTCTAATGATAGCGCCGAAAGGGCCGTGGTATAGACCCGGCATTTTGACCATTGCGCGTTAATGGGAGTCCAACTTCCCTTCTCACATCCTCTCCTTTTCACGGTGCTGAGCAACAAATTAGTCATCTGATCTTCCCACCTACTCCAGTAGGGGTCACCCATCTGGAACATGGCCAGACTGGTCTGGTAGATATGATAATAATTTACTTTTTTCTTTTTCCAGGAAGGATCTTTCAGTACCAGTTCCGCGCCCTGCATCAAGAGGGGTGAATCATTGCGCCAGCCCATCAGGGTCCGGCACATAATACCGATCGAAGTCATGGTCGATTTGCCTTGACCTCTTTTACTATAACCGACCCGGCCGGTTCTGGCGTCCGTCATATCATCCATCCATTGGGAGGCATCGACAAAGATCTGGCGTTTAACCGGTAGCCCGCTGACCTTGGCTGATTTCAGGGCGAAGATCTGCCAGCCGGCGACCGAGGTATCGTTATCGTTGCACTGGGGGGTATAGCGCCAGACGCGGTCCTCGTTTTTGGCCCAGAAGATAAAACGGATGGCTTTTTCGACCGGTTTTTTGAGTTTGGGATCACCGGTCATCCCGTAAGCTTCGGAGATGGCCAGGGTGGCGAGGCCTTGATCGAACATATTGATCTTCTGACTGCTGAGCGAGCCGGGTGCGCTGAATGAGCCGTCATCTTTCTGGACTTTGAGGAGCCATCTCAAGGCGCGTTCGACATTGGGTTTATATTTCCCGCCCGAGGGTAACCCGTCGCTTATCTGCTGGCCGGGCTGATGAGTA
>DAOWBV010000031.1 GCA_030633885.1 Planctomycetota bacterium | reverse complement strand
TTCTAACGGGGTTGACCCTTTTAAAGCCTGTGTTTTAATATATAATGTAAGAGTGTTTTTAGTTCTTAAAATTGTGCTAGTCCCGTTTTACGGGATCAATTCGTTCCGATTTCATATCGGTTTTATTAACGAGAGGGGAAATCATGGCGGAATTAATCAGTGGAAAAGCAATATCGAAAGAGATCAAAGCGGAAGTTAAACGGGAAGTAGAGGCCCTCAAAGTTAAAGGGGTGACCCCGGCTCTGGCGACCATTCTGGTCGGCGAAGACGAAGCGTCCAAGGTTTATATCGGTCAGAAGGTTAAAACCTGTGAAAAGTTAGGTATCAGTTCAGTTCATCATAAATTATCCAAGGACGTCACGGAAAAAGAACTGTTGGACCTGGTCGAGAAACTTAATGATGACCCCGAAATTCACGGTATTCTTTGTCAGTTACCGTTACCCAAAAATCTCAACGCTGATAAAATTCTGCTGGCGATCTCACCGGACAAAGACGTAGATGGTTTCCATCTTTTGAACATGGGTAAATTACTTTCAAAGAAAAGTATGCGTGAGATCGAAGAGTCAGGGATGTATTTGCCCTGTACGCCGCACGGGATCATTCAGTTATTGAGGCGAACTAACACTTCCATCAAAGGAAAAAACGCGGTAATAGTCGGTCGGAGTAATATTGTCGGTAAACCGGTCGGTTTACTGCTCATGGCCGAGAACGCGACGATCACTGTCTGTCATAGCGGGACCAATGATCTGCCGTCGGTGATCAAGCAGGCCGATATTCTGGTGGCCGCCATCGGGAAACCGAAATTCGTCACGGCAGATATGGTTAAAGAAGGCGCGGTGGTGATCGATGTCGGGGTCAACCGTTTACCGGAAGGGCTTTGCGGGGACGTTGATTTTGAGGCGGTAAAAGAAAAAGCCAAGGCGATCACCCCGGTGCCAGGCGGAGTTGGCCCGATGACCATTGCGATGCTGATGGTTAATACAGTCAAAGCGGCGAAGAAATTAAATAATATAAAATAAACAAATGTAGCGGAGGTCTTTAGACCTCCATAGAATGGAAACCTGAAGGTTTCCGCTACTCCAGAGTTTTATGGTTAATCAAAAAATCGGTTCTGTTTTAGTCGCCGGCGGGGGAATTGCCGGAATGCAATCGGCATTAGATCTGGCCAATGCCGGGTTTAAAGTTTATCTGACTGAAGGTTCTCCGGCCATCGGCGGCCGCATGGCCCAGCTGGATAAAACTTTTCCGACTAACGATTGCGCCATGTGTACCATCTCGCCGCGTTTGGTTGAGGTGGAAAAACATCCTAATATCGAGATCCTGACCTGCTCCGAGATCCAATCAGTTAAAGGCGAAGCCGGTAACTTTACCGCTAAAGTATTGCAGAAGTCGCGTTACGTGGATATGGAAAAATGTAACGCCTGCGGTGATTGCGTGGCCGTTTGTCCGGTCAAGTTACCTAATCCCTTTGACGAAAACCTGGGTGAAAAAACCGCTATCCATAAGCATTATCCGCAAGCGATCCCCAATACTTACGTCATTAATAAAGAAGGTAAGAGTCCTTGCCGGATCGGTTGTCCGGCCGGGGTGAACGGTCACGCTTACGTTGCTTTGATCGCTCAGCGAAAATATACTGAGGCGCTAGATGTGGTCCGCCGGGTACTACCTTTCGCGGCGATCTGCGGACGGCTTTGTCATCATCCCTGCGAAACTGCTTGTAACCGCGGCGAAGTGGACGAAGCCGTATCTATTTGTTCCCTGAAAAGATTTATTGCCGATACGGTTCGGGAAAAAGGGGAAGATCCTCCGGAGCCGGTACCGGTCGATAAAAAAGAAAAGATCGCCGTCGTCGGCGCCGGGCCGGGCGGTTTGACCTGCGCTTTGCGGTTACGGGAAAAAGGGTACGCCGTGACCGTTTTTGACGCCGCCGAAAAACCGGGCGGGATGTTAACTTCTTGTATTCCCGATTACCGGGTTTCAACGGATACGACTAACTATGAAATAGATCGTATTCTGGTTGCCGGGGTGGAAGTTAAAAACAATACTCGGATCGGACAGAATGTTACTTTAGAGCAGTTGCGCCAAGATCATCAAAGTGTTTTCGTGGCGGTTGGTTATCAGGACCCGGCCAAGATACCGTTGGAAGGTTCGGACGCGCAAGGCGTATTTTACGGGTTACCGTTTTTACAGGCCGCTAAATCAGGTCAGAAACCTGAAGGATTCGGAGACCGGGTTGTTGTTATTGGCGGTGGTAATGTGGCGATGGATTGCGCGCGGACCGCGGTCCGGCTGGGTGCGAAGGAAGTAAACCTTACCTGTCTGGAAACGCGTGATCTGGAGCATCAGGATCGTATGCCGGCCCACGTTTGGGAGATCGAAGAGGCCGAAGAAGAAGGCATCCAGATGAACTGTTCCATCGGCCCGAAAAAGATCGAAACGGAAAACGGCCGGGTAAAAGGGATCCGGACTATAATGTGCGAATCGGTCTATAATTTTTCTTCGGGCCGGAAAAAATTCGCGCCGAAATTCACCTGTCATGACGGACCAATGATCGAAGCGGATACGATCATCATCGCGGTTGGCCAAAGATCAAACCTTACCGGGTTCGACGATCTGGAAAAGACACCGATGAAGACGATCAAGGTCGATCCGGTGACGTTAGAGACAAGTTTACCCGGCGTGTTCGCCGGTGGAGATATTACCCGCGGTCCGGCTTCGGTGATCGAAGCGGTTGCCGACGGTAACGAAGCGGCTATTTCGATTGAGCGATTCCTGGCAAAAAATGATCTGAAAGCAGGACGGGGCGAGAAGGAAGAAGGCGTTCCTTTGCCTGAGAAAAAAATCGAAAAAAAGCCCCGGATCAAAGCGCCGAAAAGCCCGGCGGCCGAACGAAAAAAATCATTTATGGACGTGGAAAAAGTTATGGATGAAGAATCGGCCGTAGCGGAAGCAAGCCGTTGCTTGAATTGTTCTTTGTGCTGCGAATGTCTCCAGTGCGTGACGGCTTGTCAACCCAAGGCGATAGACCACGATATGAAATCGGCAGTGAAGTCTTTATCCGTCGGCGCGGTCATCCTGGCTACCGGCGCTGATATGTTCGATTCGCATCTCAGAGGTGAGTACGGGTTCGGTCGGCTTCCCAATGTAATTACCTCAATGCAGTACGAACGTATTTTATCCGCGTCAGGTCCGTTTGCCGGCAAGGTTTCCCGTCCTTCGGACAAAGGTCATCCGAAAAAGATTGCCTGGATACAATGTGTTGGGTCCCGTGACCATTCAGTGGGTAACGATTATTGTTCCGCTGTTTGTTGTATGTACGCGACCAAACAGGCGATCATCACTAAAGAACATGAATCCGATATCGAGGTGTCGGTTTTTTATAACGATTTACGCTCTTTCGGTAAGGGTTATGAATATTACGCTAATAATGCGTCCAAACACGGGGTGAGTTACGTTAACAGCGTTATTTCCGGCGTTAAGGAAGTTCCGGGGACCAAGAGTTTGCTGATAACGTATCTTGATGAAAATAATCAGACCCGGGACGAAGAAGTGGATCTGCTGGTCCTTTCGATCGGTTTTACTCCGTCGGTTGAGAGTAAAGAGCTCTGTAAACGGTTGGGGGTAAAGCTCGATCCTTCGGGTTTCAATCCTGAGGAAACTTTCAGTTTCGGGACGACCAACCAACCGGGTATTTTCGCGGCCGGTTTGACAAACGGCCCCATGGATATTCCGGAATCGGTCATGGGCGCCAGCGGGGCGGCCTCGATGGCCGGTGAATTATTGACTTCTGTCCGGAATACCATGGTCACAAAAAAAACTTATCCGCCGGAACGCGATGTTTCCAAAGAAGAACCGCGGGTCGGAGTTTTTATCTGCCGGTGCGGGACTAACATTGCCCGGGTGGTCGACGTGGAAGATCTGGTCGACTTTGCCAAGAAGTTACCGGGAGTTGCTTACGTGGAAGAAAATCTTTATACCTGTTCGACCGATACCCAGAAATTGATCATCGAAAAGATCAAGGAACATAAACTTAACCGGGTAGTTGTTTCTTCCTGTACTCCGCGGACACACGAACCGTTATTTCAGGAAATGCTTTGCGAAGCCGGCTTGAATAAATATCTTTTTGAAATGGCTAATATTCGCGATCAATGTTCCTGGGTGCATATGGATCTGCCCAAGGAAGCGACTGAGAAGTCGCGTGATCTGGTCAAGATGGCCATTAATCGGGCCCGGTATCTGGAACCGGTGACCGAACATTCTTTTGAGGTGGTTCCCAACGCGTTAGTCGTCGGCGGTGGAATTGCCGGATTGACTTCGGCTTTATCGCTGGCCCGGCAGGGATTCCAGACTTATTTACTGGAAAAGAGTGACCGGTTAGGCGGGAATCTCTGGAACGTGACTTCGACCATGCAAGGCGAAGATCCCAGGAAATATCTGGAAAAATTATTGGTTGAAGTGGAACAAGAACCGCTGTTGAAAATATATAAAAGCGCGCAGTTACTGGAGATTAACGGTTCCATCGGTAACTATCATTCGCGGATCCGGTCCGAAGGCAAAGAAGAGGAGCTGAAGCATGGTGTCGTCGTGGTGGCTATTGGCGGGATCGAAGCGAAGCCACAATCATATTTGTATGGTCAGAATCCTAACGTGTTAACTCAATTAGAGCTTGAGAAAAAATTAGATAACCGAGAGGGCTCGGTCCCGAATTCGGTTGTCATGATCCAATGTGTGGAAGCGCGCGATCCGGAGCACCCGTACTGCAGTCGGATCTGTTGTACTCAGGCGATCAAGAATGCCTTGAAAATAAAAAAACTTAACCCGGCAACGAATGTTTATGTCCTTTACCGGGACATGATGACTTACGGTTTATGGGAACTGTATTATCGTCAGGCGCGTGAAGCCGGAATTATATTTATCCGTTACGAACTGGAGGAAAAACCGCAAGTAAGCGCGGACGGAAACGGAAAATTATCAGTGCAACTGTTTGAAAAGTTAATTCAGAAGGAATTAGACTTACCGGCAGATTGGTTAGTGCTTTCCATGCCGGTCCGGCCTCAACCGGAAGCCCAGAAGTTGGGCACGGTGTTAAAAGTACCGTTAAATGAGGAAGGCTTCTTTCTGGAAGCTCATTTGAAATTGCGTCCGTTGGATTTTGCCAACGAAGGAATGTTCCTTTGCGGGTTAGCCCACTTCCCGAAACATATTAGTGAAAGTATTGTCCAGGCCAAAGGAGTGGCGGCGCGCGCGGCAACTATCCTTTCGAAAAAACAGATGTCCATCAGCGGGATCATCGCCCAGGTCGATCCGGATGAATGTATCGGGTGTCTGACCTGTGTGCGGGAATGTCCGTTTAACGTGCCAAAGATGGTTAAGAACGAGAAGATGAAGGCGGGCGTGGTGACCGATTCCGATGTGGCTTACATTGAACCTTCGCTCTGTCACGGGTGTGGGGTTTGTGTCGCCGCTTGCCCGCGTAAGGCAATCGAACTGGCCCATTATAAAGATGATCAAGTGATCGCGAAGTGCGTGATCTATCGGGATTAAAATATGAATTTCGAGCCAAAAATAATGTCTTTTTGCTGTCAGTTCTGCGCTTACTCGGCGGCAGACCTGGCCGGGTCGCTGCGTTTGCAGTATCCGCCCAATGTTCGGATCGTCCGGTTGCTTTGCAGCGGTAAAGTCGACGCCTTACATATATTAAACGCGTTCAAAGAAGGCTGGGATGGCGTTTTCGTGGCCGGGTGTCTCGAGGGCGAATGCCATTTTCTTACCGGTAACCTGCACGCGAAGCAGTGGGTTAATTATTCCAAGAAATTATTAAAAGATATCGGGCTCGAACCGGAACGATTGGAGATGTTTAATATGTCCGCCGCCATGGGGACAAAGTTTGCCGATACGGTTCGGGAGATGACGGAACGGATAAAGAAGTTGGGGCCGTCGCCATTGCGTAAGGGAGGAAAGACAGTCGTCAAGAAGTAGTCAAGGATAGTCAAGTGTAGCCAAGCAGTTGTTAACAAGTAGTTAAGACTTATGATAAAAGATTTTGATGATTTAGAAGTTTATCAACTATCCATGAAATTGACCAGATGGATTTATGATTTAACTACTAAGTTTCCAGTGGAAGAAAAATATAATTTAATTTCGCAATTAAGGCGTGCTGGAACTTCGATTGGAGCCAATATTGCCGAAGGATACGGAAGATATCATTATAAAGAAAATCAACAGTTCTGTCTATACGCACGAGGTTCCTTATCTGAATGTAAACATTTTGTGTTGTTTGCGCACGATAAAAATTATATTTCATCAGAGGAAAAAGATAAATTTATTCAAGAGTACACGAGATTAAAAGTAAAACTTAATAATTACATTAAATCTATCGGATCAAAAAAGATTAATATTAACAACGCTTGACGATACTTGACAACACTTGACTATTTTATGACAAGGGGTAAATATGATAATAGCAAAACTAAAACCGTTCGACGAAATTAAAGAGATGCTTGAAGATTACCGGAAGATCCTGGTTCTGGGATGCGGATCCTGCGTGGCCGTTTGTATGGCCGGCGGTGAAAAAGAGGCCGGGTTGCTGACCACTCAATTGCAAATGGCTTTTGAATTGGATAAAAGCGGTAAAACGGTTGAAACGATAACCATTTTACGGCAGTGCGATCGCGAATACATCGAAGAAGTAAAAGAAAAGTTGGGCCAGTACGATGCTATTTTATCTATTGCTTGCGGGGTGGGCGTTCAATTCACGGCTGAAGTACTGGATGGTACTAAAATTTTATTGCCCGGATTGAATACCACTTTTTTAGGGGCCACGGCGGAGCCGGGTACCTGGGTGGAACGTTGTTTGGCCTGCGGTGATTGCGTGCTTGATGAGACCGGCGGGGTTTGCCCGGTAACCATGTGTTCTAAAAGTTTGATGAACGGGCCCTGCGGTGGACACGAAGAAGGCAAATGCGAAGTGGAACGGACCCGCGATTGCGGCTGGGTCCTGATCTATGAACGATTAAAAAAATTGAATAAACTGGATTTGTTGAAAACATTCAAAGGACCAAAAAATTACGGCGCGGTCAAGCGGCCTGACAAAATTATTCATGAAGCGTACCAACCGGTCGCCGTGGAAAAAGAAGAGGCGAAAGATAAAAAATAATAACAAAAGATTTAGAACGGCGACCACAAGGGTCGCAGCTACAAGAAATATAATGTTGTAGCTGCAGGGCTTGTCCCTGCCTATTATAGGTGGAGAAAAAGATGAGTAAACTCAGTGAGGCTATCAAAAACAAAGAATTCGTGATCACTTCCGAAGTTGGTCCGCCCAAGGGGACAAACATGAAAGAGTGCTTGGAAGAGGCCAAGCATTTCGGCGACAAGGTCATGGCCATTAACGTGACCGATATTCAATCGGCCGTTATGCGGATCGGCAGTCTGGCGACCTGTATTAAACTTAAAGAACTTGGCTATGAACCGATCATGCAGATGGTTTGTCGTGACCGGAACCGGTTGTCCCTGCAATCGGAACTGCTCAATGCCGATATTTTCGGGATCGAGAATATGCTTTGTTTGACCGGTGATCACCAAACGCTCGGCGATCATCCTGAATGCAAGGGCGTGTTCGATCTGGATTCGGTGCAATTACTGGCCGCGGCTAAGGGTTTGATGGCCGGGCAGGACCTGGCCGGTGGTAAACTTGACGGCAGTCCGAATTTTCTTTTGGGTGGTGTGGTTTCTCCGGGATTAGAACCGGTCGAATTGCAGATCATGAAGATGGAAAAAAAGATCCAGGCCGGCGCGAAATTCATTCAGACCCAATCTATTTTCGAACCGGAAAAGTTTCGTCAATTCATGGAAAAAGTCAAGCATATCAATGTGCCCATATTTGCCGGGATCATCATCCTGAAATCTGTTGGCATGGCCCGGTTCATGAACAAGAACGTGGCCGGGGTTTCGGTGCCGGAAGAGATGATCAAGGAGATGAAGGCGACCAAAGACAAAAAAGCGACCGGGGTGGCGATCGCGGCGCGGATCATTCGGGAGATCAAACCCTATTGTCAGGGTGTGCACATCATGCCGTTGGGCTGGGCGGATACGGTACCGGAGATAATCAAGCAAGCGGAATTATAGCCGCAGAAAAACGCAGATGGGAGTACGTGAGATAACCTTACTTTACGGAGGTACTCGAGGTTGTCTCAACCTCGAGCAAGATACCAGAAATAATATAAATAATGTCAAAGTTCTACCGTCATCATTTAAAAGGTTTTTGTTGTTTTGTTACTGCGACTACAATTAACAAAAAGGCTATTTTTAAAAACAGTAGTAATGCGCAATTATTATTAAACTGTATTTATAATTTTAGAAATAAGCAAAGGTATTATTTATTAGGTTTTGTAATAATGCCAACGCATATGCATATTTTGCTAATCCCTAAAAACGAATACAATATTTCTGGAATTATGCATAGCATAAAAAGAAGTTCTTCTCGCTTGATAAATAAACAAAATAATTTTAAAGGCCCAACCTGGATACCCAGTTTCTACGAACATATTACGCGTAATGAGGAAGATTTCTTTGAAAAATTAAATTATATTTATAATAACCCTGTGAAAGCAGGGCTGTCATCCAAGCCAGAAGATTATAATTATTCATCAGCGAATTTGAAATATAAAACTGATTTAGAAACTGTGCTTTCGAAGTATCCTCAGGTTGAGACAACCTGAGGTACATCGTTTTATAAATAATCTGCGCTAATCTAGCGTTTTTCTGAGGCAAATTATGAAAGTAGCCATAACAGGTAAAGGCGGCGTTGGGAAAACGACTTTGGCGGCTCTTTTGGCTCAGGCCTGGGCACGAGAGGGCGCGAAGGTGTTAGCTATCGATGTCGATCCGGTAGCCAGTCTGGCCGGGGCGCTCGGGTTTGCTGATCCGCAAAATATCACTCCTTTGAGTCAGATGAACGAGCTGGTTGAGGAACGGACCGGTGCCAAACCCGGGACCATGGGCCAGATGTTCAAACTCAATCCGACCGTTGACGACCTACCCGAAAAGATCGCCCATGAACACAACGGGGTGAAACTGATCGTCATGGGCGGGATCAAAGAAGGCGGTGGCGGTTGTGTCTGTCCCGAAAGCGCGTTGGTCAAGGCGTTGGTTCGTCATATTATTCTTCAACGTGATGAGCACGTGATCATGGATATGGAAGCCGGCGTGGAGCATCTGGGGCGGAGCACGGCTGATTCGGTTAATGTTATGGTCGTGGTGGTCGAACCCGGGATGCGGAGTATCCGGGCCGCTCAGCAGATAAAAAAACTGGCCACCCAGATCGGGATAAAAAATATTAAGGCCGTGGGTAATAAGATACGCGATGTCGAGGACAAAAAATTTATCACCGATAACCTGAAAGACATAAAAGTCATTGGATTTTTACCGTTCACTTCGGAAATTATCGACGCCGACAAACAAGGCGCGCTGGAAATAAAGAACTCTCAGATCAGCGAAACCATTAAATCCATAAAAAACTCACTGTAATTTTAGCGGTTAAAAATGTCGACGATTAATTTAATTATATTCATGATAGTGATCGGCGTGGTCGCGCTGGTTATCCGCGTTTTGAAAGAAAGCGAAGACCGGTCGATTTCGGATAACGAAGAAGTAGCGGAAACAGCCTATCATCAGCCGTTAGAAAAATCAGTTAAGATATACACGGCCGGTAGTTTTCCCGAGGTAACCTCTTTGAATCGTTTACTGGAAAACAAAGATATTATCGCGCATATTGTTGATAAGAATGCCGGTCAGGCTGAAGAGATTGATGATTCTGATAGCGGTTTCGAGATCTATGTTGACAGTGTTCACGAAAAAGAAGCTACGGAGATCATTCAAAAAGCAGTCGAACGCGCCCGGCCGAAGGTGTGATTTTTTTGACTGGATAAACAGGATTCTTATTTCCCATCCCGTTTATCCTGTAGATCCTGTCAGTTTTTTCAAATTCATTTATTTACCTTTGCCCGGATAAACAGGACAATTCCCAGTACCGCCCCGAAAACCAGGAACTCCAATCCGTATTCTTTCATATTCGTCGTGGAAGACCAATTCTTTGGTGACACAGTCTGGAAAAAAGAAATAGGGAAATGGAGATACTTTTTGGAGATCGGCCAGAACATCCGCAGGCCACTGCCCGAAGAATAGAGGGTATCCAGCAGGAGATGGGAAGCAAAACAGAACCAGTTAAATAAAAAGAGCCGTTTTTTGGTGAACGACATGAAAAATAGGAGTAATCTTTCCGGCAGGATGAGTACTCCGGCTAAAATCGACAGGACAAAGATCGAGTGGGAGACCAGATAGAGTTTATGCCCCCAGGAAGGGAAATCGAAATCCGGCAGGTTGGCCAGCAGGGCCGCGCAGGCCATGATCGGTATCCAGCTCCCGCGTCCCAGATTCCGGGGCAGGAACAGAGCGCCTACCGATAAACCTATTAAACTATGGCCGACTAAAGTCATACCTTTCTATCGTCATTTTTCCTAAAAAATTATTTGGCTTTTTTTGTTAAATTGATATAATAAAATTTCAAACGTATACACGTATACATTAATTTTATAACTTCAGAACAATTGTGAAATAACGCACAATTGCCACTATTGAAGAGGGGGAGAACGATCATGCCGAAAGAAAGCAAGTCTGCAGCTGGTAAAAAAGACGACAAAAAATCCGTCTGCGAAGCCAGTCTGAAGATGTTGGAACAGGTCTCGAAAAGTAACGGCAAGTTTGACACGGCCTTTGAACGGGCGGAAAAAATGAAGCCCTGTCCGATCGGGGCGACCGGGAGTTGCTGTAAAATTTGCGCCATGGGGCCATGTCGTTTGAATCCGAAGAAACCGGAAGTGGTCGGTGTCTGCGGCGCGAATATTGATACTATCAGCGCGCGTAACTTTTGCCGGATGGTTGCCGCCGGTTCCGCCGCTCACTGCGAACATTCCCGTCACGTTACCCATACTTTTATCGCCGCGGCCAAGGGTGAAGTGCCTAATTATCAGATCAAAGATATTCCTAAATTAACCAAAGTTGCCACTGATTTCGGTGTTGACGTTAAAGGCAAGCCGCCGGACAAGATCGCCGAAGAACTGGGGCAGAAGGTCCTCAAGGAATTCGGTCAGGAAGAAGGCGGCCTGCAACTGATGAAGCGGGCCCCGAAAAAGAGACAGGAACTCTGGAAAGAACAGGGCGTTACCCCGCGCGGGATCAATCGCGAGATCGTGGAAATCATGTCCCGTACCCATATGGGTGATGACGCCGATTACAAAAACCTGATGCTCCAGGCCTCCCGTTGTGCTCTGGCCGATGGTTGGGGCGGTTCGATGATCGCGACCGAACTCCAGGATATTATGTTCGGGACGCCGGTGCCGGTTCGGACCAAAGTTAACTTAGGTGTCTTGAAAAAAGATCAGGTGAACATTATTATTCATGGCCACGATCCGTTAATGGCTGAAATGGTGGTCATGGCGGTGCAAGATAAAGAACTTCAAAAAATGGCTCAGTCCAAAGGGGCTAAAGGGATCAATATAGTTGGCATGTGTTGTTCCGGTAACGAGATCCTCCTGCGGCACGGAATCCCGCTGGCCGGTAACTTCCTCCAGCAGGAACTGACCATTACTACCGGCGCGGTCGAAGCGGTGGTGGTCGATGTCCAGTGCATCATGCCGGCACTGGGTAAACTAACCGAATGTTTTCACACTAAATTGATCACTACTTCGCGGACGGTGAAAATACCGGGCGCGACCCACGTGGAATTCAAGGATAACGATGCTTTAAATATCGCGAAATCGATCGTCAAAATGGCCGTGGAAAACTATCCGAACCGCGGCAATGTGAATATTCCGGATAACACGACTGATATGATCGCCGGATTCTCGCACGAGACGATCAATTATATGTTAGGCGGTTCGTTTCGGTCTTCGTACCGCCCGCTGAATGATAATATTATCAACGGCCGCATCCGTGGTGTGGTCGGGGTGGTTGGCTGCAATAACCCGCGCGTCAAACATGATTACGTTCATAATACTTTAGTCAAAGAACTGATCGCCAACGATATTCTGGTTGTTCAGACCGGTTGTTCAGCGATCTCTTGTGCCAAAGAAGGATTGCTGGTGCCGGAAGCCGCAAAGTTCGCCGGCAAGGGATTGAGAGAGGTCTGCGAAACGGTCGGCATGCCGCCGGTCCTGCACAGCGGGGCCTGCGTGGATAACAGCCGGATCCTGGTTGCCTGCAGTGAGATGGTCCGCGAAGGCGGTTTAGGCGATGATATTTCCGATCTGCCGATCGCCGGTTGCGCGCCGGAATGGATGAGCGAAAAAGCCATCGCTATCGGTCAGTATTTCGTTGCTTCCGGAGCGCTGGTCGTTTTCGGAGCGACCTGGCCGACGACCGGGAGTGAAGCCCTGACGAAACATCTTTTTGAAGAATACGAAAAACTGTTCAAGGGTCGCTGGGCGTTTGAACCGGACCCGAATAAAATGGCGGCTATCCTGATTGATCATATTAACACTAAACGGGAAGCACTTGGTATCCAGAAGACCAAGGCACGGGTGCTGTTTGATATGGAAGCCCGGAGATCGTTGGAAGTTTAAAGATAACAAAATAAATTAAGAGAGGAAAATTTTATGTCTAAACTGATCGCGACCAGAGCCATCCGGGGAGCGCATAAATTAGTGGCTCGAGCGGAAAAATCGCTGGAAGAAGCGCTCAAGAACCATGGTCCGGATAAAAAAGTGGAATTCCCGAATACCGGTTATTATCTGCCGATTGCGTACGGGATGTTGGGGATGGCGATCAAAACGGTCGGTGAACTGAAGCCGTTATTGAAAAAAGCTCAGTCTTTGTTGTATCCGATCCCGGCCGAAAAAATCTGGGTGCCTTATCTCGGGCATACTTTGGATGCCGGTATGGCCACCCTGTTTGCCGACGAGATCATAGAAGTTTTGAAGTACCTGGAAGACCCGATACCGTATGTGCTGGCAGAAAACTGTCCTGATGAAGGTAACTTCTGGCTGGGCGCGGCGGATGATGTGATCATGCGGAAACGGGGCATTGAATTCGTGGACGGAACGGCGCCGGGCTTCGCGGCCTGTGTCGGGGTTTGCCCTTCGACGGAAGTGGCTGTCAAGATTGCCCGTGAACTGCAGGAAAAAAACCTTTATGTTTTAATGTCGGCATCCAATTCCGCCAAAGGCGGAAACGGTAAAAGGGGCATGGCTGATCAGTTAAAAGAAGCCGGTGTTCAAATGGGTTGGGAGACCAGATTAATACCGTTTGGGGATGACGTAACTTCCACTATCCACGCTCTTGGTTTTGCCACCCGGGCGGCCCTGTCTTTCGGCGGCGTGAAACCGGGTGACTACGCGAAAATTCTGAAATATAATAAGAACCGGATCTTCGCTTTCGTGCTGGCCTTCGGTGAAGTGGGCGACGAAGAACACGCCCAGGCGGCCGGCGCGATCAATTACGGGTTCCCGACGGTCTCCGAAACCGATATCGGACAGATTTTGCCGACCGGGGTTTGTACTTACGAACACGTGGTTTCGCCCGTCAAACCGGAAGAAATGGTCCAGAAAGCGATCGAAGTCCGCGGGTTGAAGGTCCAGGTGACCAAGGTGCCGGTGCCGGTTTCGGTCGGCGCGGCCTTTGAAGGCGAACGGATCCGCGGTGAAGATACTTACGTCGAGTTCGGTGGAAATAAAACACCGTCTTTTGAATTTGTCCGGACGAAAGACACCAAGGAAGTCCAGGATAATAAGATCGAAGTGATCGGCCCGGAGAGCAGTGATGTCAAAGGAGGCACGAAATTGCCGTTGGGGATCGTGGCGGAAGTAGCCGGCCGCGAAATGCAGGAAGATTTTGAACCGGTGCTGGAGCGCCGGGCCCATAACTTCCTGAACGAAGCCCAGGGCGTTTTTCATATGGGCCAGCGCGATATCAACTGGATCCGGATCAGTAAAGAAGCCAAGGAAAAAGGGTTCAAGATCGCGCATTTGGGGACGATCCTCCACGCCAAATTCCACAGCGAATTCGGGGCGATCATGGATAAAGTCCAGGTGAAGATCTATACCAAGGAAGAAGATGTTCTGAAAATGCGGGAAGAGGCCCGGGCGGTGTACAAGAAACGGGACGAACGGGTCGGCTCGCTGACCGATGAAAATGTTGATACTTTTTATTCCTGTACGCTTTGCCAGAGTTTCGCGCCGACCCATGTTTGCGTGATCTCGCCGGAGCGGACCGGGCTGTGCGGTTCTTATAACTGGTTTACCTGTAAGGCCTCCAACCAGATCAACCCGCGTGGTCCCAACCAACCGGTAGCGAAAGGCGACGTGATCGATGCTAAGAAAGGCGAATGGAAAGGCGTGAACGATTTCTTGTACGAAGCGTCCCGGAAAGTGCTGGACCGTTTCTGCGCTTACAGTATCATGGAAAGCCCGATGACCACCTGCGGTTGTTGTGAATGTATTGCCGCGATCCTGCCCGCGGCGAACGGGGTGATGACGGTCAATCGCGAATTCAGCGGTATGACGCCCAGCGGGATGAAGTTTTCCACGTTGGCCGGAACCTGTGGCGGTGGTCAGCAGATGCCCGGGTTTGTCGGGCACGGTAAACGCTACATCATCAGTAAAAAATTCCTGTTGGCTGAAGGCGGTATCAAGCGGTTGGTCTGGATGCCGAAGAGTCTGAAAGAGGATATCAAGGAAGACTTTAATAAAATAGCCGAAGCTCAGGGTGTGCCGAACCTGTTGGACATGATCGCGGATGAAACCGTGGCGGCGACCGAGGAAGAAGTGGTTGCCCATCTGCAAAAGATGAAACATCCGGCCATGGAGTTGGCGCCGTTGATGTAAGCGGAAACATTTTAATAGTTTTAATAAGCCCCGGCGTTATCGTCGGGGCTTATTTTTTATAAAACAATCTTGCAAACTATTATTTATCCGGCTATAATGTTTTTATTATGATTGATCGAGGCGTATTAAAAACCGAAAAACTGACCAAGCATTTTGGCGGTTTTGCCGCGGTTAAGAACCTTGACCTGACCGTTCAGGCGGGCGATATTTACGGATTCCTGGGTTTGAACGGGGCGGGAAAGACGACGACCATCCGGATGATTCTGAAATTGATCAAGCCGAGTCACGGGCAGATCTGGATTAACGGTCAGGAATTGGATCGCAATTATCTGGAGCTGATGAAAAACATCGGCGCCCTGGTCGAGATACCGGCTTTTTATTCTTACCTTTCCGGTTGGGATAACCTGGTTTTGCTCAGCCGGATGAGTTACGGTCGAGCGGACAAAAAAAAACTGGAGAAGCTTCTGGCCGACGTGGGTTTGCTGGACCGGGCGCGTGATAAGGTCCGGGCCTATTCCCAGGGGATGCGGCAGCGGCTCGGGATCGCTCAGGCGCTTCTGCCGACTACCCGGGAGGACGGCGAACCAAAGATCATTATTCTCGATGAACCGACCAACGGGCTCGATCCGCAGGGGATCACCGAGATCCGGCACCTGATCAAACAATTACACCAGACCTATCAATTGACTTTCTTGAT
>DAOWBV010000093.1 GCA_030633885.1 Planctomycetota bacterium | reverse complement strand
TAATTTCTAACGGGGTCAACCCCGTTAGAGTCAGGTCGCCTTGTTTGCTTGCTGATAAAGTAGTGGCGACCGTCGTATTGCAAAAGTAATAACGTTAATAATATTAACTGCTATTGTCCGTAAATTATACCTCAGGATATCAAATGCCTCTAACGGGGTCAACAAAAAACTTTTTCTTGAAAAAAGAAATAAATTTGTTATGGTATTAAATAATCAACGACCATCCCGCCAAAGGCGGGTCCGCCACCGGCGGAAAAGGTCGTTGGCTACCCATAATAGTAGCTGTGATAGACAACGAGGTTTACCTCGTTGATATATTTTATGAGGTAAAAATGAAATGCCAACGAAAATATTAGTCACCGGCGGTTGCGGATTCATCGGCTCGAATTTTATCCGTTACCTGCTGAAACAATATCCGGATATTCAGGTCGTCAATCTGGACCTGTTGACTTACGCCGGTAACCTGGCTAATCTTCAGGGGATCGATCAGTCCCGTTACACCTTTATCAAGGGTGATATCGCCGATGCGTCCCTGGTCGATCGGGTGGTCAAGGATCAGGTCGAAGCGATCATTAATTTCGCCGCCGAATCACACGTTGACCGCAGTCTTTATCATCCGGAATCTTTTATCAATACCAATATTCTCGGTACGCAGGTCTTACTCGAAGCCGCCCGGCGCTATCAGGTCCCGCGTTTTATTCAGATCTCCACGGATGAAGTATATGGATCGCTTGGCGCTGACGATGATCCTTTTACGGAAAAAAGTCCTTTAGATCCCAGTAGTACTTATTCGGCCAGCAAAGCCGCGGCCGACATGTTGATTAAAGCCTGCGAAAAATCGTTTGGTTATAAAGCTATTATTACCCGGGGGAGTAATAATTACGGGCCCTACCAGTTCCCGGAAAAACTTATTCCGCTTTTTATTTCCAACGCGATCGAAAATAAACCACTGCCGGTTTATGGTGACGGTCTTCAGGTCCGTGACTGGATCTTCGTGGAGGATCATTGCGAAGCGATTGATCTCATCAGACAAAAAGGTAAGTTAGGGGAAGTTTACAATATCGGGGGCGTCAGTGAATACCCGAATATTGAGATGACTAAAACGATCCTCAACGTATTGGGTAAGCCGGAATCATTAATTAAGTATGTTAAAGACCGACCGGGTCATGATCGTCGTTATGCTTTGAATATTTCTAAAATCAAAAAAGAACTTGGCTGGAACCCGAAATATCAGGTCCCGGCCGGGATCAAAAAGACCATTGATTGGTATCTGGGCAATAAAGACTGGTGGCAGAAGATAAAGTCCGGTGAATACCGGAAGTATTACGAAAAACATTACCAGGGCCGGTGATATGAAATATGAAGGTATGGTCATCCGTCCGCCGAGCGAAGCCGATAGTTTGCTTCTCCAGATAACTTACGGCTGTTCCCACAACCAATGCACTTTTTGCGGCACCTATCCCGATAAACCTTTCCGGACCCGACCTTTTGAGGAAATTCAGGCTGATATCGAAGAGGTTAAAAAATACACCCGGGGACAGGAAGTTCGTCGGATCTTTTTATGCGACGGTGACGCCCTGATCTTATCGACGAAAAAACTGCTGCGGATACTGAAGGTTTTAAACGAATCCTGGCCGGACCTGCAGCGGGTAGCGATCTACGCCAACGCGCGGGATATCATTAAAAAAAGTGAATCTGAACTGAAAGAACTGGCCGGGCAGAAATTGACCCTGGCCTACCTGGGCTTGGAAAGCGGGAACGACCAGATATTGAAACGGGTAAAGAAGGGCGCCACGGCTGAAGAAATGGTGACGGCCGTCCAAAAGGCCCAGACCGGCGGGATCAAGATGTCGGTGATCGGTCTGCTGGGCTTAGGTGGCCCGGAATTAACTGAAGAACACGCGCGGGAAACAGCCCGGGCAGTGAGCGCCATGAAACCCCGTTACTTCAGCCTGTTGACCTTGATGTTGGTGCCCGGTACCCCGCTGGCTGAATCAGCGGCCAAAGGGGAGTTTACCGTTTTAGAGCCGCGGGCCATGGTGGAAGAGATGAGATCGATGGTCGCGCAGATCGATACCCACAACACGATTTTCCGGACCAACCACGCTTCCAACTACGCCCCGATCGGGGGGACATTAAATAAAGACAAACAAAGGATCCTCAAAGAAATAGATGGCTACTTGCAGGGACAGCATGGTTTTCGCCCGGAAGCTTTCCGTGGATTATAATATGCTTTTCCTTTACAGGAATATTTTAATTTGGTAGGATAACTTTTAAAGATATTAAAGATAGCTAAATTTATGGGGAGTACATTATGACTAATTTTTTAGCTTTTGGTCTGCCGGTTGGTGGCGAATGGCTCATCATTTTAGCGATTGTGATAATTCTGTTCGGCGCTACCAAAATTCCCGCCTTGGCCAAGAGCATGGGTAAGTCCATTAAAGAATTCAAAAAGGGTGTTAAAGAGGATGATGAAGACAATAAAAGCGAGGATACCAAGAAGACCGAAGAGAAGAAAGAAGATAATCAGTAACTTTCCGGGTAATTTATTCTGATGATGTAGTGGAAACCTTTAGGTTTCCACTATTAGATGAGAATGGAAGTCTAAAGACTTTCGCTACATTTTTTGACCAGTATAATTGATGTTTAAGATAGTTTCGAAACACGCCTATTCGCCCACCGTATTCAAAATTGACATCACGGCGCCGCTGATCGCCAAAAAGCGGAAAGCCGGACAGTTCGTCGTCCTGCGCGTTAATGAAGAGGGCGAACGATTCCCGCTGACCATTTACAATGCCGATCCTGAGAAAGGGACGATCAGTCTGGTTTTTCAGGAAGTCGGTGTTTCTTCCTCCCGGTTAGGCAAAATGGAAGCGGGCGATAGCATTCTTGACGTGGTCGGTCCGCTGGGCCGGCCGACCCATATCAAAAAATACGGGACGGTCGTTTGTATCGGCGGCGGTATCGGCACCGCGCCGGTTTATCCCATTGCCCAGGCCATGAAAAATGCCGGGAATAAAGTTATTTCCATTATCGGCGCCCGGACCAAAGACCTGTTGATCCTGGAGCAAGAAATGGAATCAGTTTCGGATGAGATCGTCGTCTGCACGGATGACGGGACTTATTGCACTCAAGGATTCACTTCCGATCTGTTAAAAAGCGTGATCAAACGGGGTGAAAAGATCGAGCTGGTCGTGACCATCGGGCCGGTCCCGATGATGAAAGCGATTGTCGGTATTACCAAAGAGCATAAGATCCCGACCCTGGTCAGTCTCAATCCGCTTATGGTGGACGCGACCGGGATGTGCGGTGTTTGCCGGGTCACGGTCGGGAAGGAAACAAAATTTGCCTGCGTGGACGGTCCGGAATTCGACGGTCACCAGGTTGATTTCGATGAATTGATCAAGCGATTACGGATATACTTTGACCAGGAAAGATCGGCCTTTGAACGTTACAAATCTCTGAAACACGATAAAAAATGCGAGTGCCAGGCGGACAAGCTGAAGCAGGCGCAAAAATAAATAAATTTTGTAGGCACGGATTTTATCCGTGCTACCAATTAAAAAATGATCGAACAAAATAAACCAAAAAAAGAAAAGATTCCCCGCCAGAAGATGCCGGAACAGGATCCGAATAAACGGCGTCGCAATTTCGATGAAGTCCCTATTGGTTTCACCCCGGAGCTGGCCCGAAAAGAAGCGGCCCGTTGTTTACAATGCAAAAAGCCCAAATGTATTGAAGGCTGTCCGGTTGAAGTCAATATCCCTGAGTTTATCAAGGCGATCGCCGAGGGAAAATTCGCCGAAGCGGCCTGGCTGATCAAAGAGACCAACGCCTTACCGGCCATTTGCGGCCGGGTCTGTCCCCAGGAAGAACAGTGTGAACAAAAATGTATCGTCGGCATCAAAGCCAAACCGGTGGCCATCGGTATCCTGGAGCGTTTTGCCGCTGATTTCGAACGGAATCAGGGCGTCGCGAAACCACCGGACATACGGGAAAAAACCAATAAAAAAATCGCCGTTGTCGGCGCCGGGCCGGCCGGGTTGACCTGCGCCGGTGACCTGGCCAAGCAGGGACACAATATCACCGTTTTTGAAGCCCTTCATAAACCCGGCGGGGTGCTGGTTTACGGTATCCCGGAATTCCGGTTGCCGAAAGTGATCGTTAACGCGGAAGTATCCTATTTGGAACAAATGGGTGTCCGCTTCGAATATAATATGGTCGTGGGTAAGATCGTCACCATGGATGACCTCTTCAATGAAGGTTTCCACGCCTCTTTCGTGGGGACCGGGGCCGGGCTGCCGAAATTTATGCGGATTCCCGGTGAGAACTTGAACGGCGTCTGTTCCGCCAACGAATATCTGACCCGCGCGAATTTGATGAAGGCCTACTTGTTCCCGGAATACGACACCCCGATCGTCCGGGGCAAGAAAGTCGCCGTTATCGGCGGCGGCAACGTGGCCATGGATTCGGCCCGGACCGCCTTGCGTTTGGGCGCCGAGCATGTCTATATCGTTTATCGTCGTTCCCGTCAGGAAATGCCGGCCCGGAACGAAGAAATTCATCACGGCGAAGAAGAAGGCCTGGAATTACAATTACTGACCAACCCGATAGAAATTTCCGGTAACCGTGATGGCTGGGTCCATTCGCTCAAGTGCATCAAAATGAAATTAGGTGAGCCCGATGATTCCGGCCGCCGTCGTCCGGTACCGATCAAAGGCTCGGAATTTGAGCTTGAAGTTGATACGGTTATTATGGCGATCGGGAACGGTCCCAATCCACTTCTCTTAAAAGCCACCCCGGACATCCAATTAAACAAATGGGGTAATATTGTCGCCGACGAAAAAACCATGGCCACTTCCCGGAAAGGCGTTTATGCCGGTGGTGATATCGTTACCGGCGCCGCGACCGTGATCCAGGCCATGGGTCAGGGTAAAGTAGCGGCGCGAGCCATCGATCAGTTCGTCAAATCATAACCAGGGGGACAAAAACCCCATCCGTATTTATCCCGTTAATCCTGTCAGAAATCTGCTCTGGACCAAAGAACTCATCTGTGTTTATCTGCGGCTAAAGATCTGGTTCCGGCTTATCCCGCTTCTTTTGGTGCTTACCCGTCCGAAGCTTTAGCGAAGTGTCTGGAAATTCAGATACGGTGTCCTGAAACCCGGTCATGTAATCTCCCCAAAAACCCCTCAACCCAAATATAAATATCTTTCCGACTTGGCACGCAATTTGCTTATCTATAAAGTAATGACGGAGCGTGTTCAATAACACTTGACCACGTTTGACTACTTTTGACAGATTGGTATGGTGTCGTTCAGTTGTCCCGTCGTTTTATTGTTCCGTTTACCCTGAGCGTAGTCGAAGGGTTTGCCAGGGGGAGGTAAAAAACGATGAATAAATGTATTGTTTGCAATCAAGTGACCGAGTTATTTTACGATAAAAAATGCGCCAAATGCGGGAAAGACGTGATCGTTTGTGATGAATGCGCCGTTAATCAAGACAAGTTTTTTTGCGTTGGTTGTGAGGTCTTTCTAGTAAAACCAGAATAAAATACTCCGGTCCGGTTTTTAGGCGGAGTGGGGAGGAATTTATGAAAGCAACCAAAGAGCAGTTAATGAAAGAGTGGAAGAAATCTGCCAGAGAATTAATCAGGGTCCATCGGAGGATAACGAAGCACGTTAGTGTGGGGGTTCTGGAAAACCTTAATCAAGTCCCATTATTTTCTTCTGGAGAAATAAAACGTGACTTTGATGTTTTTCAAAATGCCAGAGAAAAGTATTTAAAAGCGATGACAAAAGCCCGGGAAGCGATCAGGGCCGGGAAAAAATCGGATAAATCGACCGGCCTGTCTGAATGGCCGGATAGAAAATCATCCTATTAGGTAGAGTAAAAATAAGGAGGTTCACTAGGGGGCAGACGTTAACCGTCAAGCGACCACACCAGGACCCCTAGGCCTCCTCGTTAGGCCCTGCCCCGATTGTATCGGGGCTTGTCCCGCCCTTTTAGTTTATCCCGCCTCTGGAGGACTGTCAAAAAACCTCGCAGTTCCGCCAAGGCGGAACGAAGATCCCGGTGGGAATATCGGGATGCTACCTATAATTAAATTATCTTGCCCCCTTAGAGCATGCCTTAAAACCCACTATTTGTAGTGTTTTTTAACATTCTACTTGATTTTATTGCTATTTCTGGTATAATATGTCAATACAGGAATAGCTATTATCGTTTTATGACGTATTCGTCAATAAGATCATGTGTTATTGACACATTCATCAAAGAGTAGTTAACATGGATCCGAATATTTTTAAGCATTCAACCAGCGGAAAGTGTCTGAAAACACCCGGAGATTACTGGGCTTTTATTCCTAATCCTCTTCCGCCGGATATTAAGTATGATGAAAAACTTTCTTTTTTACTTTCCGAAGCAAACAGATTGTTAGGCGAGTTATCAGGTACCGGGCGTTTATTGCCTAATCCTTATCTTTTGATCGGGCCGTATAGCCGCCGGGAAGCGGTTTCAAGTTCCCGGATCGAGGGAACCCGGGCATCTTTAAGCGACCTGTTTTTCTATGAAGCAGACGAACCGGCCAAACCGAAAGTAACGGATGTCCGGGAGGTCTATAATTATGTCCGGGCGATGGAATATGGGATTGACCGGTTAAAAAAAATGTCGATCTCCACCAGATTGATCCGCGAGATCCATAAGATTTTAATGACCGGTGTTAAAGGTGAATACGCCACCCCGGGCGAATTCCGCCGGACTCAAAACTGGATCGGACCGCCGGGTTGTCGGCTCAGTGAGGCACCCTATGTTCCGCCGCCGCCGGAGGAAATAACGAAAGCTTTAAGCGACTGGGAAAAATATTTTCATTCCAATCCGGCCGAACCTCCATTGATCCAGGGCGCTTTGATGCATTATCAGTTTGAAGCCATCCATCCTTTTCTGGACGGTAACGGCCGGGTCGGTCGGCTCCTGATCACTTTTTTTCTTTGTCAACGGGGATATCTGGCCCAGCCGCTGTTGTATTTATCCACTTTTTTCGAACGATATCGTGATGAGTATTACCGCCGGCTTCTTGAGGTCAGTCAAAAAGGGCACTGGCGCGGCTGGTTGGAATTTTTTCTGCGGGGCGTGGTTCAGCAAGCTTCGGATGCGATGGCGAACGCGAAAGAAATACTTGAACTGCATAGTGAATACGAAGAGATCGTCCGGCAGACAAAAAAAGTTCCGGAAACCAGTTCCCGGTTGATCGATGAAATATTTATTAATCCCGTAATATCGATATCTAAAATAAGTCGGCAATGGGAGCTCTCGTTCAACGCCGTAAAAAGAGGGGTGGGCCGGTTGGTCAAAGTAGGCATTTTAAAAGAAGTCTCAGGCCGCCGGCGCAATAAATTGTATATCGCTCCGAAATTGATGGAATTACTCAGCCCTGAAAAAAAATGATCTTCGTTTCAGCGGCATAGGATAAAATAAGATTTTAGAAAAGGAGGCAAAGATGAAAAAATTAAAATATTTTATCGGCGGTGCCTTAGTGATAGCTTTGTTTTTAATACCCTTGAAATTATTTGCCGATGCCGAGAGCCATGAACATACCGTTAGTTCATTTAACCTGTTCCAGCTCATTAAACCATTGGGGATCATCACCTACAGTTTTATTGCGCTGACGATGATCGCCGGCTTTTTCAGATGGAAACTCAAATACCACCGGTTACTGGCCATAATGACGATAGTTTGCGCCAGTATC
>DAOWBV010000084.1 GCA_030633885.1 Planctomycetota bacterium | reverse complement strand
ATTATTGGGTTATGAGAACCGGGATGTAGCAGATGACAAATTTCGTGATGACAAAGAAGATGGCGGCGAGGTCGGCGCCGGTCATTCGGTTACGGTCCTTTATGAAATAAAATTATGGGAAAAGAAACAAGGTCGAGCCGCGACTTTATATATTCGCTATAAAAATCCGGACAATGATGCGGTAACGGAAATCTCCAAGGAGATCAATAGCTTTGACCTGACCACTTCCTTTGAAAAAGCTTCCGATAGTTTTAAACTAGCTGCCTTAACAGCTGAATTCGCCGAGATCCTCCGAAAAAGTTATTGGGCCAAAGATGGTGATTTGGGGATCGCGCTCGATTTAATTCGAACGCTTTCAACTAAATTTAACAACAATCCGAATGTAATAGAATTAACGGATTTAATTTCAAAGGCAAAAATACTTGTTAAGGAAAATATTACTGAAGAAAAATGAAAAATATTTATGGATATAATTTGTTTTATTTTACTTATTCTATTATCACTCGGCAGTTTTTGGGTCGGCTATTGGTATATCAGCCGATGGCCAGGGAAATGGCGCCGGCCTCTGACCTGGTTAGCCATTACCAGCCTCGGCGGCTTCGCCCTCTTACACTTCAATCCGCACTGGGAATACCATAATATCCCACTCTGGCTCACCCCTTTTGTTGAAATAATAAGTTTTATCCCACTGGTAACATTTTATTTCGGGGTTTCAGCCGGGGAGGTCAGGTTCCAACCTCCGCCCAAACCGAAAGGAAAAGGTTTCTTTTCCACCAGTTTTGATCCCCGGTTCCTCCAAATATCATTAATATTTTTAGCCGCTCTGATCTTCGGTTACGGTCTGGCCCGGGTAAACTGGATCTACCTGGATAACGGAGTTGATCCGGCCCGGGCCCGGGTCGATAAAAACAGATTCTGTCTCCAAAGCACCGGTTACACCTGCGGCGCGGCCAGCGCGGTGAATTTGTTGAAATATTGGAACATTGGGGTCACGGAAAAAGAGATGGCCCACTTGTCCCGGACCCGATACGGACTCGGGGTAGCGATGGTTCCCTTAACCCGCGCCGTAGCCCAAAAAGCGCGGACCAAAGGACTGGAAACAGATATCATCAAAGCGGATTGGAACACATTGACAGAACTCAACGTCCCCTGCCTGGTCGACGTTAAATGGGGTCCGCTGATAGATCACGTAATAGTCATTTTAAAAACAGAAAAAAATACCGTGGTGGTGATCGACCCCTTAGGAGGTCAGGAACGTTGGACAAAAAAACAGTTTCTGGATATTTGGCACGGTTCGGCGATAGTAATCAATCAAAATAATAATTTAACAACGGATTTAGCGGATTAAACAAATAAAAATGAATCTGCGACAAAAAATATATATCCGATTTTCCCTGTGTTTCATGCCCATTTTCATTATTTCATGGGTGCTACTCACTATCGCGGGCAACTATCCTCCTTTTTTCATGAATCGTTTCGTGAGCTATCTGCCTAATTTTATAGGGCAAGGATTTGAAGGTGACGAAGAATTATTTATATTACTTGGTTTTATTATGTGGATAATTGCCTGGGGTTTCTTTTTGGCCGGACTATTTACCATTAAATTTAAAAAAATAAATTTAATACCTTTTGGACTTATTGTTTTTTCCTTTATTACTCCGTTTTGCGGTCACCTAGAATACTTGTGGGGCAGAACAGGTAATATTATCATTGGATTTGTTTGTTGTTCTATTTTCATCTTTTTCTTGTACTTATATCTTGCGCGAATAGATCAATCCAATCAGGTTAAAAATAAATTTGCGCTTTTTGTGACTATCCCTGGTATTTTATTTTTAGTATCAACGATTGTTATCTTATGTGGGTTATTAATACCAGGCTATTTACTTTCATCGGGTATTGTCAAACCCTATTATGGTTGCGGGTATTCTTCGCCCTTATCCGGGTTAAGAACCCTTCTTGGCGTGGAAGCTACCTGGCGACAGGGAGATTACGACCGTAACGGAATTAAAGATTACTGGACCTACGATATTTCAGGATTTAACCGGATGTATCGGACCGATGGCGAAACATTAGTAGCGGCAATTGATATCTCTTTTGCTGAAGCTGATGGGCAAAGTCATGATGATAATACTTTTGGCACTGATTATACGATGGATTGGTCCGGAACTTTTTCACCCACCGCAAAAGCAGGCTATCGTTTTCGGGCAATGCTCCGAGATGAAAATGGTGTACCTTATAATCGAAATGAAGTAGGCCCGAATAAAGTTAAAGCAACCAACGAAGACAAATTCGCCTTTGTGGCTTACCCTGATTCATATCCGAACACCGGCGTCAGAACATATATTATCAGTGAAGGCGGAACTATTTACTCCATTGATTCCGGTAGCGACGCGAATAAGATCGTCCTCCAATGGCCGGGACCGGGAAATCCGACTGAAATCAAAGGACCCGGCGGCAATTATTGGCGTGTAGCAGACTAATGTCAGTTTTTGGTTGCATTCTCTACTCCCTTTATGATTAAATATACTTATGAGAAATAAATCCGTAAAATCAGCCAAATCAGCGGTTTCGAAAGGATTTACATTAATCGAGATCCTGGTCGTCATCGCTATTATTATGATCCTGGCGAGTTTGACAGCGGTCGGGTTAATAGAATTCAGATATAGGCAAAATGTTAGGATTACCCGAATGGAAATCGTGAGCCTGGGGGTACATTGCGAAGCGTATAAGGAAGTTTACGGCGGCATCTGGCCGCCGGACGACCCGAATACCTGGTCCAGTCGACCTTTAGTTAAAGCCCTGCAGGGCGATCCGACCACGAACCAGCCGCAAATCCACCGTTTCCCGGAAAAGCGGATACGAAACGGTGAATACATGAGTATTTTCGGTAAACCATTCTTTTACCGCGAGAACGAACTAAAAAACCCCAAGCCACCCGACGCGCATCGATTGTTTTCGTTTGATATCTGGACGGATGACTTAAAAGACGGGACGATCAATAATTGGGATTAGCACCAAGTTATAAGTTATGGATTATGAGTGATAAATAACCTACCTACCACCTACTATATACTATCTGCTATTTTTAAGAAAACCAATTAATAGTTCTGCTCAGACCTTCGTCAAAACTGACTTTCGGCCGGTACTTGAGGTATTTTTTGGCTTGAGAAATATCGGCCAGGGTATGTTTGACATCGCCCTGTCTGATCGGAGTGAAAATTGGCTTAATATTTTTACCCATTAATCTATTGAGTCGACGCAGAAGATCCAAAACACTATAACGTCGATGACAGGCAACATTATAGACCCGGCCGCAGGCCTTTTTCGAGGCCGCCAGTGATAACAAATTAGCTGAAACCACATCGGTAATATAAGAAAAGTCACGAGATTGCTTTCCGTCGCCATGGATCGGCGGCCTCTGATTTTTCGCCAGGCAGGCAATAAATTTCGGCACGACCACGGCGTATTTGTTTTCGAGACTCTGGCGCGGACCAAAAACATTGAAATAACGCAACGCCACTGTCGGCAACTTGTAAGTTTGCCAAAACATCCGACAATAAATCTCACCCATAATCTTCGTCGCCGCGTAAGGAGAAACGGGGCTAAGCGGATCAGTTTCCCTTTCCGGCAAGCGTTTCGTTTCACCGTAAACCGAACTGGAAGAAGCAAAAACAAAACGTTGCACCCCGGCTTGGTGGGCGGCGATAAGCAGATTCAAAGTTCCCTGGACATTGACTTCGTTAAATTCGGTCGGATTATCCATCGATTTCGGCACGGACCGCAAAGCCGCCTGATGAGTCACAAATTTTACTCCCCGCAAAGCTTTTTTAACGGTCTTAACATTACGAATATCGCCGCGGATAAGATCTATTTTCTTGCGAACCGTCCGCAGGTTGGACATTTGCCCGGCACTGAAATCATCCAGCACGCGGACCTTTTTGCCGCGTCTGACTAACTCCTCAACGATATGCGAACCGATAAACCCGGCGCCGCCGGTGACTAAGTACATGTCGCTTCGCTCCTATTTAAAAAGTTACAAAGGTTACAATAGTTATAATATGTTACAAAAGGTTACTTTTTCTTGTTTTTCCTTTTACGAGGAGTTTTCCACTTGCCTTCCCGGTCCATTTTATACACAGATTTAATATAACGCGATGATAAATAATCCGCACTGTGACAAAGTCCGGATAATTCCTTAAACTCATCTTGGGTAATTAAACCGTCTTCCAAACAATCTTCAAGGTCACCACTTAATTCTTCTAACGAACCTCGACTGATATTAATTCCGTGAACAAACTCGCCAATTGTTCCTTTTTTATACCCTTCTCTGATATTCTGCTTCGCGCTGCGCGCGGCATCGCGCATCTGTGAAACCAAGCGTAGATGACTTTTCGCGAATCGTTCTGTAATTACATATACTTTCCGGCGTAGGTCACGAATTTGCTGATAAAATTTTAACTTTTCGTAAGCTGCTTGTCTTTTATTAAAACCCATGCGCTTTCTTGTAACTCTATGTAACCTTTAAGTAACCTCTTGCGTGTAACCTTCTGTAACTTTCCGTAGTAACCTTTTGTACCTATTTGTAACTTACGACCTTTATAAGGTCGTAATATCTCGCTTTCATCTTATCCCAGAGGATCGCATCATAACATTTTGAGGCGTTTTTGACCAGATTATTCCGCTTCTCCGGGTCCCGCGCCAACCCGGCCAGGCATTCCGCCAACGATTTTTCATCAGCCGGATCATAAAAACAAAGCGCCGTATCATCAAAATATTTCTTAATGGTTTTGCGGTCCGCGGTCAGAACCGGGATCCCCAGCGCGACGTACTCGACCAGCTTGGTCGGAAAAGCCAGCTGGGTCAGGTCAGCGTTTTTTAGCGGCACGACTCCCAAGTTCACTTCACTCAAAGCGGCCGGGATATTTTCCTGCGGTATCCGGCCGGCAAAGACCACTTCTTTTTCCAGTTGAAGTTCTTTGACCATTTTTTTATAATCGTTTTCTTTAGGTCCACTTCCAATAACTAAAAATTTTATGCCGGGTACTTTAGATTTCAGTTCTTTTATTGCTTTTATTGTTCCGCTTAAATCATAAATATCCGATAATAGCCCATGATACGCTAAGGTAAAAACCGATTGCGAGTCCAAAATTCGAGGTTTAATTTTTCGGGTTTTCGTGTTAAATATTTTCGCGCTTGGCACGTTCATAATGATAGTGATCTTTTCCATCGGCACGCCCCGGGCTACAAAGATTTCTTTGAGGGTGTTACTAACCGTAATAATATGGCTGGCGAAGCAGGTTGATACGCGTTCGATTAATTTCAGGATTTTGATGATCGGGTGATAAGTTGATAAGTTATAGCGGTCAGCAAAAAATTCCGGCATGACTTCGTGCATATCTAAAATAACGAAACAGCCGAACAACCGTGGCACTAAACAACAAAAAACTAAAAAATCGGGAATGGTGTGAACCTGAATGACTTTGTAACGCTTCTGAAAGAAAAGTGTTGTCGTCTTCCAGAAAGAGAGGAAGAAAAAGGTCAGGTATTCGGTCAGGTAGACCAGAAACCCGCCGCCCCGGTGTCGGTTGACCGGTAACCGATAGACCTGAACCCCGTTGACCGTTTCTCTGCCCGGTTCACCCTGATCCCGCAAGCAAATAATATCCACCGGATAACCCTGCTCAACCAGGGCCATGGCCTCCCGCCGCACCCGCGGGTCTTCGGGATAATAAGAATGGGAGATCATTAATATTTTCATTTTTGAACCACTGATTATACGGATTTTACTGATTTTTATTACCAGCTATTATAAAGCTTCGCATGGAGACCTAAAGGTCTCCGCTACATTTTAATATATTAAAAAATCGTGTAGCGGAAACCTTCAGGTTTCCAAAAATTATTTATAGGTCTTTTAAAAGTCTCTTACCAGTCCCTGTTATTAAATCTTCAAGGTCTTTTCAATAAATATTTTATGCCATAATTCCAACGATAACAAAAGAAATAATTGACGGGTATAGGTTTCCTGCCCGGTCTGATGTTTTTTGATCATTTCGTCCACGAACGACTTCTGAAAATATTCCTTGAACAAAACGGACTCACTGAATAATTCCCGGACATATTTCAAAAAGGCCGGGGTTTTCAGCCATTGTTCCATCGGCGTGGGAAACCCTTTTTTCTGACGGTTAATTATCTTTTTCGGCAGCCATTTGGACACGGCTTTTTTATGGATGTATTTTCCGGTCAGTCCTTTTAATTTATATTCGACCGGGATCGTTTCAATAAACTCGATCAGTTCTACATCAAGATACGGTACCCGGGCTTCGACAGCATGGGCCATGGACATCTTATCGCCGACCAACAGAAGATCGTCCGGTAACCAGACCCGGGTATCGAGATATAACATCCGGCCAAGCGGGGAAAGATGAGTCACTCGATCGTAAATCGGCTTGATCATGGCCGCCGGGTCCTGGCCGGCCAGTTTTTTTTGGATCCCCGGTTGATAAAGCGATGCCTTCATCGATTGATCAAACACGGCGTAGATCCGGATGAATCGTTCCAGGGCATCGGTCGTCCCGAGCGATCGCACGGCCCGTTTCAATTTTTCACTGCGCGGCAGGGTCTCGGCGATCGGTTTAATGATATATTTTCTTAAAGCGGCCGGAATGGCCTGATACCAGGCGGCGTATTTTTCACCCTTGTAGCGATCGTAGCCGGCAAAAGGTTCGTCCGCGCCCTGCCCGGTCAGGACGACCTTAACGTTCCCCTTGACCACTTCACAGATATAATACAAGGCCAGGGCCGAGGTGGTCCCGACCGGTTCTTCCAGATTCCAGATGGAACGCGGCAGCCAGGACTGGTAATCTTTTTGACTGATAACCTGCTCGTGATGTTCGGTCTTAAAAATTTCTGCCGTTTCGCGGGCTTCTTTCAATTCGTTGACATCACCGGCCCCTTCAAAGCCAACGGTAAATGTTTTTACCGGCTGAGATGAAAGTTCGGACATAACCGCCACCACGGCCGCCGAATCCACCCCGCCGCTTAACAGCGCGCCGATTGGGACATCGCTGACCATCTGGCGTTTAACAGTCGCGTAAAATTTATCCGCTAATTCGGCAACCAGGTCCGATTCTTTTTTCCGGCTGATCTTCGGAACGTAATCCCAGTAGCACCCGGTTTTGACTTGATTTTTTTCAAAAAGCAAATAATGGGCCGGCGGTAATTTATAAATATCTTTGAACATGGTCTTCGGTGATGGAACAAAACGATAGGTCAAAAAACTATCCAGGGAAGCCGGGTCCATGGAACGTTTCAGTTCCGGTATTTCCAGCAGGGCCTTGATCTCGGACGCGAAAGCAAAAAACCCGGCGTTTTTGGTGTAGTAAAGCGGCTTGATACCGAGATGGTCGCGGGCCAGAAAAAGACGGCTTTTCCGGGCATCCCAGATAGCCAACGCGAAAATGCCGTTAAATTTTTTTACGCAATCAGGACCGAATTGTTCGTAGGCGTGAATGATCACTTCGGCGTCGGACTGGCTCCGGAATTTATGGCCTTGTTTTTCCAGATCGGTCCGCAGTTCCCGAAAATTGTAGAGCTCGCCGTTATAGACCAGCCAGATAGTTTTGTCTTCGTTGGCCATGGGTTGGTGCCCGGCCGGGGAAAGATCGATGATGGAAAGACGACGGTGGCCGAGGGCGATATGCGTCGTGTGTTGTGCGTCTTGCGTTAAATACGTGCCTTCATCATCCGGACCGCGGTGCTCTAAAAGAGCAGTCATACGCTTGATAAGCGATCCTTCAATCGGTTTGGTTGAAACAATCCCGCAGATTCCGCACATATTAATAATATTCCATTAATTTTTTAGTGATCTTAGTGACGTCGTGGACATTTTCAGCGTAAGCCCGCCCCTGTTGGCCTAATTTCGGCCATTCCTTCCGTTGCTTAATGGTTTTTTCCAGCACGGCCGCCAGATTCCCGGGATGAGCGGAAATAATTGGCAGATCGGCCGGATACATTTTCCTGAGATCGTCCCGGAGATAACAGATAACCGGTTTACCCAACGCCATCATCTCAGCACTGAAAATACCGTAAGCGCCGATCAGTAATTGGTCGACCGTAAGATCGACTGATTGAACCACCTCGCGGATCTTATCATGGTCCATATTTTCGATCAGGACTAACTCGATGTCGTGACCTTTGCGCTTCAGCTCTTCAATGGCCTGTTTTAAGT
>DAOWBV010000158.1 GCA_030633885.1 Planctomycetota bacterium | reverse complement strand
TGAAGGTCAAAGCTAAGGTATATAAAAAAATGTGGAATATCAGTAAGTTAGATATCACCAAGTATGACGATCAGGAACGTTTTGAGGACCGGGTAATCGTACTTGCTTCGTATGTCAATCCAAAACAGGTTATGCTGCCGTCCAGGCTGAAACTATCGATCTATGATAAAAAAGGGAAACTGGTCGATCGACGTGATGAGGTGAATCCGATCGGCATCACTTTTTCCAAGCATGACGTTGAAGTAAAGTAAAACATAGCAACTATGAAAGTATTAGGGATTTACGGCAGTCCGCGTCGAAAAGGTAATACGGCTGTTCTGCTTGATCAATTTTTAAAGGGTGCTCAAGCCGCCGGTGCCCAGACCGAATCCATCCACGCGATCGATCTCAAGATCTCACCCTGTATTGAGTGTAACGACTGTCTGAAAACCGGTGAATGCAGTATTAAGGATGAGATGACTGAGGTTTATCCGAAATTATTGTCGGCTGATCTGGTGGTCCTGGCCGCGCCCATATTTTTTTATAATATTCCCGCTCAGGCCAAGGTGCTGGTCGACCGCGTTCAGGCCCTCTGGTCCCGTAAGTATATTCTCAAGAAAAAACCGCCGAACGGTCACCGCCGGGGATTTTTTATTTCCGCTGCCGGCACCAAGGGCGAGCGCGTTTTCGACGGGGCGATCCTGACGGTAAAATATTTTTTTGACGCCATTGGTGTAAAATATGACGGGGAATTGGTTTTTCGCCGGATTGGCACTAAAGGTGAGATCGAAAAACACCCGGATGCTTTGCCGCAGGCCTTTGAAACAGGCCAAGCACTGGTTAAAAAAATGCAGTCGTAATCATGCCTGGACCACATCTTTTACTTTCAATAGCCAGATACCGGCAATGATCAAAGTCGTGCCGGCTACTTTCTCCCAGGATAAACCTTCCTTTAAGATAAAAATGGCCAGGATCATAGTGACCAGGGGATAGGTGGCGGCCAGGGGGATGATCTTGGAAGCCGGGCCTAATTTCAGGGCCATAAAATAAAAAAACATGGCTCCTAATCCGGCCATCAGTCCGCTGGCGCTGAAGAGGAGTGTTGCTTTAGCGTCAGTGTTCAACACGGCTTGGGTTTTACCGCTGACGATCATGAACAGCAAAGCGGTAATACAGATGGCGATACTCCGGATAATGATACCGACTTCCGGGTCGGTTTTGGCTAAAGCTATTTTGTCGATGATCGGAGTTGATCCCCACAGGACCGCGCAGGCCAACAATAATAAAACTAAATGCATTATTTCACCCCCATAGATGTTATTTATTTATTTTTATTAATTTTTTTATTTCCGCTGGTTGAATTAAACAGGAGATCAGGAAATAAAATAACAGTCCGGCAAAGACCGGGACCAATACCCGCAACAGGGCCGGTTTTAAAAGCGACCAGCCGGTGGAGTTAAGATCGATGCTCGGCAGGTAAGTTAAAATCACGTGACAACCAATACCCATTAAAATAGCTGTTAACATTGATTTGACGAATGAAAATAATATCGAAATTCTATGGTCACCCAATTTTTTATTTATTAAAAACAAGAGAATCCCGAAGTTGATGATGCCGACGATAGCCGTGGATAAAGCAATACCGGCTTCCCGGAAATGTCGGACCAGGATCAGGTTCAAAGCTAAATTGACCAGGATCATATAAATAGCCAGCCGGGCCGGGGTTTTCATATCTTTAAAGGCGTAAAAAACTCTGGTCAGGATCTGGAAACCGGCATAAGCCCACAGGCCTGAGGCGTAGCAGATCAGGACCAGACTGCTGCGGTTAACCGCTTTCGTCGAAAACGCGTGGATTCCGAACGATTGCGGTAAGATTCCGAAGGCCAGTTGAATGATCGGCTGGGCCAGGACGATCAGGCCCGCCGCGGCGGGCAGAGCGATAAAAAGGCATAAGCGCAGGGTTTTTTCCAGTTCTTTTTTTGTGGATGCCAGGTCGCCTTGAGCCAGGTAGCGGGCGAGGAAAGGGAAAAGAGCCGTGGCCAGCGAGATCCCGACCAGGGCCAGCGGGAATTGCATTAACCGGTTCCCAAAATACAAAGCCGAGATCGCCCCGGCCTGGGTGATAAAAGTAACGGCGATCAGATAATCCAGGACCAGGTTGATCTGGAAAGGGGCCAGGCCCAGCACGGCCGGGAACATTAATCGTTTAATTTCTTTCACGCCCGGATGATTCATTTCCCATCGGGGGCGGTAAGATATTTTATGTTTGAGCAGGGCCGGTATCTGGATGAGGATCTCAAGGATTCCGCCGATAATGATCGACCAGGCAATAATGATAATAGTTTCCATTTGGTTCTGGCCGTAACGCATCCCGATAAAAAAACCAGCGATCCAGGAAATGTTCAGGACGACTGAAGCCAGAGCGGGCATGGTAAAATGTTTTAAGGTATTCAGCAGGGCGCCGAGCAGGGCGACCAGGCAAATGATCGGCAGATAGGGGATCAGGATCCGCAACAACTTCGCGAAAAAGAGAGTGAACTCCGCCGGGTAAGTGGCCGGTAAGACGGTCGGTAAAACTGCCGGTAGGATAAAAGTTCCCAGGATGATCAACCCGGCCATTAGACTGAGAATGGTGACGAGCGAAGTGATGACGGCGCTGATGAATCTTAAGGTATCCGGCCGCGGTTTATTTTCCAGGTAGTGGGAAAAAGTCGGGATAAAAGCCGCGCTCAGGGCACCTTCGCCGAAGAGTCGGCGGAAGAGATTGGGGATGGTAAAAGCAAAAATAAAGGCGTCCCAGACCCAGCCGAAAAAACCGGCGCAGAGTATATCCCGGACGAAACCCAGGATCCGGCTCAAAAAAATACTGCCACTGATGATCCGGGCCGCGCCGAAAACGGATTTTTGTTTAGCGGTTTTTGGCATATTAGTATGGTATTATACTATCTTAAAATGGCAATGCAAATTTTAATTGACTCCTGAATTTCCTGAGGTAAGATAATAAGAATGAAAATAATTTTTGTCGGTACGTCTTCTTTTGCTGGTCCAAGTCTGAAAAAGTTGATGGCTGATCCGGAATGTCAAATTAGCGCGGTAATTACCCAGCCGGATCGTCGTAGTGGCCGGGGGTTGAAAGAATCGTTTTCTCCGGTTAAACAAATAGCTTTAGATCATGAATTGACAATAGATCAACCCGGGTCTATCAATCAATCTGATTCGCTTAAAAGGTTGGTTGAATTAGAGCCGGATATTATAGTGGTGATGGCTTACGGACAGAAGATCGGACGGGCGCTTCGGGATCTGCCCCGGCATGGGTGCGTTAACCTGCACGCGTCACTTTTACCGAAGTACCGCGGCGCGGCGCCGGTTACTCACGCCTTGCTGCACGGTGAAAAAGAAACCGGGGTGACGGTCTTTAAACTGGTCGGGAAAATGGATGCCGGGCCGGTGATCAGTCAATCAGCGCTGGCCATTAAAGAGGACGAAACGGCCGGTGATTTAACGGACCGGCTAGCCGAACTGGGAGCCGATCTTTTAGTCAAGACGCTGGCCTTAATCGAAAAAGGGCAGTTGTCATTAACGGACCAGGATGAATCACGGGCGACGCTCGCGCCGAAATTGAAAAAAACGGACGGCCGGATCGATTGGGCCGGGCCAACGACGGCGCTTCGGAATCGGATCCGGGCGATGCAGCCCTGGCCCGGGGCTTATACTTTTTTGCGAAAACCGGGAAAAGGATTGGTTCAGATAAATATTATGACTAACGAGTTGTTCGCGCAGAAAACGGCGGTTTCTCCGGCGCCGGGCGAGGTGCTCAAGGCCGGCTCGGATGGGATCGTGGTGGCGACGGCTGACGGGGCGCTTCGGATTATCCGATTGAAGCCGGCTGGACAAAAAATCCTGACCGCTCAAGAATTTATTAACGGGTGGCGATTAAAAATAGGGGATAAATTCGAAAATGATGGATAAAATATTTGTTCGTTTAAATAATTTCTGGCGTTCAAAGGTCAGGAAAAAGAAGATGCCGCCGGAAAATGTGCTCATTCTTTTTTCTCATTGTCTGCAGAATTCCGAATGCCCTCAAAAGATCATTCGCGACCTTCAGCTCTGCAAACGGTGCGGAAAGTGTACCATTAAGGGATTATTGGAATTGAGTGAGCGGTATGGCGTTAAATGCGTCGTGGCCAGCGGTGGAGTGATGGCGATGGAAAAAGTCAAGTCCGGTTCGGTCAAAGGGATCGTGGCGATCGCTTGCGAGAAGGAATTGAAGGAAGGGATTAAGGGTATTTTTCCCAAGCCGGTAGTGGCCGTACCGAACCTGCGGCCCAAAGGGCCTTGTAAGGATTGCCAGGTGGAACTGGCTGAGGTGGAAAGATCGATCAAGTCTTTGTTGGAATAGTCAAATCACGAAAACACTTCCGCGTTGAAAAGAAACACTTCGGCATTTTTTTCCCAGGCACCCTGCGATAAGCCGGCTTTGAGGCATGTCTGATCCAGAAATTCTTCAGCTGACCATTTGTATTCGGTGGCCACCTG
>DAOWBV010000143.1 GCA_030633885.1 Planctomycetota bacterium | reverse complement strand
ATTTATTATAACCTAACACCTATCTTTATTTATCGGTAATCATAGCATAAACTTAAGGCGGAAAGCAAGGAAATTTTTATATTTTGTCCGGGAAATTTTGTTTGACCCCGTTAGAGGCATTTGATACTATTACAGATAAATTACCAGCAATCGTAAGTTAATGTTACAAACAATATTATTATTACAATACAACGGTCGCCTGAGGTGACCTGCCTCTAACGGGGTTGACCCTTTACCCGTTAGGATATAAAACGCCGTCATAGTGTGACGGCAGTGAATAATTAACTAGGAGTTTATGCCGATGATTAAAATGGAGTTGGCCAAAATTATTATCTCCGAAACGAACGAAGAGCAGATTATCGTTCTGAAAGAAACCAATGGCTCGCGCAGTTTTCCGATTGTCATCGGTATCTACGAAGCCGCGGCCATCGACCGGAAGATAAAAAACATTAAAACGCCCCGCCCCTTGACCCACGACCTGATCGGAAACATCTTAAGTGGGTTGAAATGCCGTCTCCAGCGGGTGGTGGTTTCAGACATAAAAAACCATACTTTTTACGCTAAACTACTGGTTAAATTAAACGGCGATCCTTCAAAAGAAGGCCGGCCTGCCTCGCCGGCCGGCGGGTCAGTTGAAATAGATTCCCGGCCCAGTGACGCGATTGTCCTGGCCATCCAGATGAACGTCCCGATCTATGTCGCGGAAAAAGTGCTGGACGATGTTGTCGGTAACAATCCCGGGATAGTGTAAAATAAAATTTTCAAAGGGGAAGGGTGGCCGAGTGGTTGATGGCGCTGGTCTTGAAAATCAGTGTGGCAGCAATGTCACCGGGGGTTCGAATCCCTCCCCTTCCGCCATGTACCAGGTCAAAATCAAAGATTTTGCCGCGGTACACAGCAAACCATAAAGTATTATTTAGGAATCAGCCTAACCGAAAGGAATATTTGAATAACAGAGTAAAATCAGTTAAAATCTTTAACTAATCCGTCAGGTAAGGTCTTAACCGACTGTCCTGACTTTCCAGGCCCATTTTCCAGGCCCACATTCACCAGGAGTAATCCCCCGGGTATGTGGGCTTTTTTATTACCCAGCAAACAAATTATGGCCAAACACAAAATAGCTTTCAATGAACGATTCGAAGCCCGGAACGCAAAAGGGGATCTCGTTAAAAAGGTCGCCTTAACCGTGCGGTTAATTCAGGCTGGCCGCTCAATTGACTCGAAACATAAATCGGTCAGAGAACCCTCTTCTCCTCAAGTATATGAAATGAAATTCGTCAACGGAGCCAAGATCACCAAAAAAACCTATTACGCTTCAGATTTCGCCGACATCCGCGACCTTTTTATTACCATGCTCCAAAAAGTCGTCGACGAACGCAACGCGGAAAAAATCATCATTAAACTTAACCGGAACAACCATTACTTTACCAGCCAGTTAATCAGTTGTCCTTATTGCGGCACTAAAATCCAGCGTTATTACGGACTCCACCGGGGACTGGAAATTAAATGCCGCCGCTGTCGCCACATATTCACCAGCGGACAAAACAGAAAGAAGTAATAAACAATAAATTAATAAGAGATATTGCGGCCTTGATTTTATGTTGGTAAAGTACCAACATCAAGCAACTTACAACCTGGATTTGAACAAAGAAAGGAAACACCGATGACACAAAGGATCTGGTTATTATTGCTGGCCATCGCCCTCTTCAACGGAGGACAATTACTTTGGAGCCAGGAAAGCAACGTCGAAGAATTAGGAGAGATCGTCATTACCGCCCGACGCACACCCCAACCCTATTCCGAAACACCGGATAACGTTTCCATCATGACCGCCGAAGATATCGCCCGATTACCCGTCCACGATCTTTCCGAAGCGATCCATTTGATCAACGGCGTGGATGTCCAGGGACGCGGCTCTTTCGGTCAACCCGCCTCCGCCACTATCCAGGGATCCGACCCGGCCCATACCCGGATCATGGTCGATGGCGTTCTGCTCAACACTCAGGGCACTGCCTTTGCCAACCCGGCCCTTATCCCGCTGGAAAACGTGGAACGGATTGAAGTCATCAAGGGAACCGGTTCCGCCGCTTGGGGCTCATCACTCGGCGGTGTTATCAACGTCATTACCAAAAAACCCAAGGACCAAAGCAAACCAACCGGGAGCCTGACCGTCACCGGCGCCGGCGGCGAGATCGGGTTCTGGAAAGAATCATTTGAAGTCTCCGGTCAGGCCGGGAAACTGGGCTACCTCCTCTGGGAAAGCCGACAGGATGCTAACAACCATTTCCGGGATAACAGCGATTTCCTGGAAAATAGTTCTTCCGCCAAACTGACTTACGACCTGAACGAAACCACCAATCTCTTCACCACTTTTCATTATACCCGCCAGCTGATCGGCGGTTACGAATTCCCGACCCTGGCCTACGGTGAAGATTATATGTATAACAGCCGTTACGGCACGGTCGGTTTTAACCTCGCCCCATCGGATACATTTGATATTAATGCTGCCTACAAAACGTCCGATCAGGCAAACAACCTGACCAGATTCGCGGTGCCGGGCAAGACCGTGATCGCGGATATCGACACGAAAGACGTCTTTACCGGAGTGGACATAAATTCGAACCTGCGTTTGTCAGACAAACAAACCCTGGCCTTCGGCGTCGATACCGGCAAGGACAGATTGGATTCCGACCAGACAAACGGACCGGAAAGGGAAAAACGTTACGGAGTCTACGCCAACCATAACTGGATCGTCAGCGAATCATGGAGTTTGACGCTGGGCGCCCGTTATGATGACACCACCGCTTACGGCGAGCAGTTCAGCCCGATGGGCGGCGTGGTCTATCATCTACCCATAAAAACCAACATCCGGGCCTCGTTCAGCCGGGCTTTCAACGCCCCTCAGTTGATCTTTAAGTATGTTGCCGGTAACCCCTTTGTTATCCCTAATGAAGACCTCAAAGCTGAACGCGGCTGGGTCTATGAACTCAGCATGGATACCAAACCAACGGAAACCTTATGGATCAAGATCGGCGCTTACCGGGCCGATGTTAAAGACCTGGTCCAACTGGTCACCATCGCCCCTTTTACCTGGCAGGCCGATAACGTCGCCCTGACCAGACGACAGGGACTGGAAGCGGAAGTAAAATATGAAGCCACCAAAAAACTGACCGCCTCGGCCGGCTGGACCCTGAATCGGGTCCAGGACCGGACAACCGGCACGCTCATGATCGGTAACGGCGTCCCGCGCACCACCGCCCGGATCGGACTGAACTACCAACACGAAAAACTATTAACCGTAAATTTGATCGGTCATTACCATTTCTGGAACGAACCGTCCACCAACCGGCCCAAGGACCGTCGGTTCATCTGGGATGCCCGGGCAAACTATGACCTGAAAGACCTGACCGGCCAGGACCTTTCGACCTTTGTTAATCTTTTAAACATATTCGATCGCGAAAACTATTATAACCAGCTCCTGCCCAATCCCGGCTTAAGGATCGAGTTGGGGTTGAAATATGGTTTTTAGAAAAGCACCAAATTCCAAAAAAACAAATAACAAATAAATCACAAAGCTCAATAATCAAACAAACAGATATGCTTTACCTGAATATTGAAATTTGGTTATTGGAATTTATTTGAGATTTGTGATTTGAAATTTGGAATTTCTATACGGGTTTGCCCAAAAAATAGTGCTGCATGCTCAAAAACTTGTGCGGCGAACACATATTTTCAGCCCGTCGGAAAACGACCGGAAAATTTTTGTTTGACGCAACTCTAATCACTTCAACAAAATATAAACCGATCGAATTATTTTTTAAGGGGAACCATCATCGTGGCACATTGTTTGCTTAATAACAGCTTGGATAAAGAAGTACATTGTCATTCCGCACTTGCCTGCCCCATGGCCTCGAAGAGGCTTTACGGGGATGCGTCGCCCAACGAAGTTGGGCGAGCCGGCGGGGAATCCAGACTGGGCAAAGGCAGCGACTGGATTCCCGCCTTCGCGGAAATGACAAGATTGAAAATAATATTACTGGTCTTGTTGCTCAGTTGCGCGCTTGGGCTGGCCTGCGGTGAAAAACCAGCGGCTAAGCCATCCGGCGGTACTTTAAAACTCGGTGCCCCGGGCGGGAAACCGAGCACCTTGAATCCAATAATAATGGATCGAAGTATTTCGATCTCTTTACTACAACTTATTTTTAATGGGTTAGTGAGAATGAATCAGAATATGATGCCTGAACCAGACCTGGCTAAGTCATGGGACATATCCGAAGATGGAATGACTTACACGTTTTATCTCCGGGAAGGAGTCCGCTTTCATGACGGAGTGGAATTCACTTCTGAAGACGTATCTTTTACTTACCATCTCCTCCGTAAGCATAAAACATTTTCTCCCTCACAGGTATACTTTGATGTTGTAAAAAAATGGGAAGTGATCAATAAGTACACTTTCAGAGTGCTCTTAAATAAACCATTTGGATTATCAGTCACGACTTTGAACGAACCGATAATCCCCAAGCATCTTTTAGAAAACCAGGATGTTGAAACGGCTAATTTTAATCGCTCCCCTGTCGGCACCGGACCTTTTCGTTTTAAAGAGTGGACGAATGATAACACCATTGTTTTAGAAGCCAATCCTGATTATTACGAAGGCCGTCCCCATCTGGACCGGATCGAGGCCCGGGGTTATGAAACCCAACAACAAGTATGGACGGCCTTTATGAAAGGCGAAACCGATATCGCCTTTTTCCTGTCCAAAGAAAACTTTGAGATCGCCAAACGCGATCCTCATTTTAAGACCTACACCTTTCCCTATATCTGGACCTACGCCCTAGAATACAATCCGGACCACCGGCTCGTCAAAGATAAAACCGTCCGCCAGGCCATTGCCCACGCTATTAATATCCCGGAAATAATTCATAAGCTGGAAGGAGGTTACGGAGAACCCTCCACCGGACCGTTTATTCCAAAAACCTGGTGGTATAATCCGGAAGTCAAACCATTGGAATATGCTCCGGCTAAAGCGCAAAAGTTATTGGCCTCGGCCGGCTGGAAATTAAATAAAAACGATATTTTGGAAAAGGATGGGCGGGAATTTCGATTGCTTATCTTGGTAAATTCGGACGTGCGCGAATATCAACAGATGGCCATGTTAATCCATAATGACTTATTTCAATTAGGTATCAGAACAAAACTCATCGATTTTAATTCTAATAAATTCCTCAGCGGCGAAATACAACCGCTTGAAAATGCCGCCGCTT
>DAOWBV010000063.1 GCA_030633885.1 Planctomycetota bacterium | reverse complement strand
GCAGCAAAACCCGCATACCACCCGCCCATAAGCAAAAAGTCACTTTCGCAGACGTGGCCGGGATCGAAGAGGCCAGAGAAGAAGTCGAAGAGATCATTATGTTCCTGAAGAACCCGAAAAAGTTCCAGGAACTTGGTGGACGACTGCCCCGCGGCGTAATCCTGGTCGGACCGCCGGGTTCGGGTAAAACTTTACTGGCCAAGGCGATTGCCGGAGAAGCCAATGTGCCTTTCTTAAGCATGTCCGGATCCGACTTTGTCGAAATGTTCGTCGGAGTCGGCGCTTCCCGGGTCCGGGACCTCTTCCGTCAGGCCAAGGAAAACTCACCGGCCATTATATTTCTTGATGAAATCGACGCCGTCGGACGCCAGCGCGGCGCCGGCCTGGGCGGTGGACACGACGAACGGGAACAGACTTTGAATGCTATCCTGGTCGAAATGGATGGTTTTGATACCGATACCGGCGTTATCGTCATTGCCGCTACCAACCGGCCGGACGTGCTCGATTCAGCTCTCTTACGACCCGGCCGCTTTGACCGCCAGATCGACATCAGTTTACCCGACATTAAGGGCCGGGAAGCGATCCTGAAAGTCCATGCCCGGAAGGTCAAACTGAATAAATCAGTTGATCTGAAAAAACTGGCCAATATCACGCCCATGTTCTCCGGCGCCGATCTGGAAGCGGTCATCAACGAAGCCGCCCTGCTCGCAGTGATGAAGAAAAAAGAATCTGTCGACATGTCAGACCTGGAAGAATCCCGGGACAAAGTCCGCTGGGGCCGGCAAAAACGCAGCCGGGTAATGGATGAAGAAGACAAAAAAGTAACCGCTTATCACGAAAGCGGACACGCCCTGGCCGCTTATTTTATTCCGGAAGCGGAAAAAGTCCATAAAGTCACTATTGTTCCACGCGGTTCTTACCTGGGCGCGACCATGCAAATGCCGGAAAAAGACCGTTATCACATGCATAAAAAATATCTCATGGGGACCATTACCGTCTTTTTCGCCGGTCGCGTCGCCGAAGAGATCTTCTGCGACGATATCTCTGCCGGCGCCCAATCCGATATTAAACAAGCGACCCATCTCGCCCGGATGATGGTCTGCGAATGGGGCATGAGCGAAAAATTAGGACCGATCAGTTATACCGATAGTGAAGAACACCTTTTCCTCGGCCGGGAGATCAGCCGGACTAAACCCCACAGCGAAGCGACCGCTCTGGCCATCGATCAGGAAATAAAAGATATCCTGATGAAATGTTACGAACGGGCAAAAAAACTCATTGCCGATAATAAAGATGCCTGCCAGCGAATGGCTCAGGCTTTAATGAAACATGAAACACTTAACACCAGCGATGTTACTAATATCGTCAAAGGTATTGATATCGACCTGATCAAGGAAAAAGAAAATAACGACCAGAAAAAGAAATCAGCAGCTAAGACGGATAAAACTAAACCAGAGAAATCATCCACCCCGACACCCCCTGGTAAAGAATCAGGGACGACCGTATCAAAATGAATTTAGAATTAAAAGATAATAAATTAATCGACCGCTCAACGACCCGGCCATCTCAATCGGCGTCACTGCCCTATCCGGGTGGTGTTCTGAAGTTAAACCGCACCTTCATTATGGGGATCCTGAACGTCACGCCGGATTCTTTTTCCGACAGTGGTCAGTTTAATGACCGGGAAAAAGCCGTTGCCCGGGCCCGGCAAATGCTGACCGAAGGCGCGGATATCATTGATGTCGGCGGAGAGTCGACCCGACCGGGCGCGTCATCGGTCACGCTTAAAACCGAATTAGACCGAACCATTCCGGTGATTGAAGCGATCAAAAAAGAAACTCCGGATGCCTTGATCTCGATCGATACTTATAAAGCACCGGTGGCCGAAGCGGCTATCAAGGCCGGCGCACGGATCGTTAACGATATTTCCGGCCTGGGTTTTGACGCGGACCTGCCGGCAGTCATCGCCCGACATCAGGTACCGGTCATTATCATGCATATTAAAGGTACCCCGCGTAATATGCAGACGGATCCTCATTACGATAATTTGATTACCGAAATCATTGATTATTTTCAAGAACGGGTTAATCTGGCCCGGCAGGCCGGGATCGCCGGAAACCAGATCGTTCTGGACCCCGGGCTGGGTTTCGGAAAAACGTTAACCCATAATTATGAGCTCCTTAACCGCTTAAAAGAATTTCAGTCTTTGGGTCATCCCCTGATGATCGGACCTTCACGTAAATCATTTATCGGCAAAGTCCTGGACGTTCCGCCGGCAGAACGACTGGCCGGCACCGCCGCCGCTGTCGCCGCCGCCGTCTGGCAGGGTATTCAGTTCGTCCGGGTCCATGACGTCAAAGAGATCCGCCGGGTCATCACCATCTGCGAAACCATTCAAAATCCAAAACTGACCTCGGCCACTGAGAGGAAAAAAGATCCATGGATTTAGGCAGAAGTCTGATCGAAATCGCGATCATTTCAGCAATATTTTATTACCTGCTCTTGAGTCTTCGGGGCACCCGCGGAGCCGGCATCCTCAAAGGCCTGATCTTTATTGCCTTTCTGGCCTACCTGATCATGTTAATGACGACTAACTTTTTCCAGTTATTCACCATTCACTACATTTTGAAAAAATGGTTCTTCCTTGGCCTGGTCTTCGCGCTGGTGGTCATCTTCCAGCCGGAGTTACGCCGTTCGTTGTTAAGATTGGGCCAGAGCCGACTGCTTAATCCCTTCTTTTTCGCCAAGTCGGAAGTGATTACGGAAGTAATCGAAGCGGTTATGAAATTATCCAAAGAAAAAACCGGCGCTCTGATCGCCCTGGAACGGGAGATCAATTTGAAATCATATATTGAAGGCGGTATCCCGCTCAATTCACATATCAGCAGTGAATTATTACAGACTATTTTTTACCCCGGTTCGGCCTTGCATGACGGTGCGGTCATCATCCGGGAAGATCGGGTCATGGCCGCCGGTTGCCTTTTTCCGCTGACCGATAATCCGGAGATAGCCAAATCTGTCGGCACCCGGCACCGGGCCGGAATCGGGATCACTGAAGAAAGCGACGCCCTGGTCGTTATCGTTTCGGAAGAAACCGGCAATATTTCGCTGGGCGTTAAGGGCGAACTGACCCGCAATCTGGACAAAGAATCCCTGGAAAATATCCTCGAAGGCCTTTACCTGAAAGAAGAAAAGGTCATCCCGAAAAAAGAAACCGCAGCCAAAGCTGGCGGAACAACTTAGTTAACAGTTATGACGAAAAAAATATTTTCCTGGTTTATTAAAGCTTTTACCCAGAATCTGGGCACTAAGATCATGGCCATTCTCATGGCCACGGCCGTCTGGTTTTATTTCAACTATGAATACCCGGAGGTCTCGCCCCAGTTTAATGTCCCGCTCCAACTGGAATTACCAGCCAATATTATCAGCAGCCGGATTGAAACGATCGAAGGTGGCCCACTCGGTTCATTGAAAGTCACTCTGCAGGGTCCCCCTGGCGCGCTGAATAATATCCCGACCAATATCATCTGCCGCCATAAAATCACCGGCGTGGATGTGACGCTGAATAAACCCCAGGTGTTAACCGAAAAACTCCTAGGCAGTGATTTCATTAACCTGCCATCCCAGACAAAGATCAAAAGTTTTGAGCCAGCCAAGATCAAGATCACTCTGGTCAATGAAGAATCCAAGGTCATGCGGGTCAATACTGAAAACAGCCTCCGCGGAAAACCGGCTGAAGGTTACCGGATCACTAAAGTCCAGATCACCCCATCAGAAATACTGGTCCGCGGACCAAAAAATACTCTCAATAAATATCGAAGCGTCAATTTACATCCGGTCAATGTTTCCGGCCGGACGGTCTCCTTTTCCCAACCGGGCCGGATCCAGGAAACCCTGGACGGCCAGAAAATAGTCACGACCGATAAATTCGTCATCAAAGTCCATATTGAAGAAACTTTTGTCGTCAAGAGTTTTAAACCCAAAATCAATATCTTATTGCCCTCGAATTTTCCCTATAAGATCCGGATCAAACCGGAAAAGATCGACTTGAAATTAGAGATCCCCTATTCGGTGACGGATAAATTCAACGAACATCATTTTAATTTATTTATTGATGTCAGCCGTTTATACAGTCAGATCACGGACGTCAAGCCCGGCATGACCTATAACGCACAGCTCGAATTCCGGTTAACACCGGACGCCCCGGGTCGGGACAAAATAACCAAACCGGAAAATTTAACCCAGATAAAACTTGATGTCCTGAAGTTAACTCCTCCCGAAAAGCCACCCGGTGAATGAACCCAGGGATATTAATTGAGGCCGGCCAGAGCAAAAAGATAATTTTTTATGAGCAGCACAACCAAAAAAATATTCGGGACCGACGGTATCCGGGGCGCAGCCAACGAAGGGTACCTGACGCCGGGATTCCTTTTAAAACTCGGGCAGGTGCTCGGAACATTCATCCGGCAAAAACCCCGGGCTTTTGAAACCCATCAATTGGACCGGGTCGCCCGTTTCCATAAAATACCGGGCCGGAAAAAACAGGCCCGGAAAGATACCGTGATTATCGGCCGCGACCCGCGGCTCTCCGGCCCGATGATCACCCGAGCAATCAGCAGCGGCCTCCTGGCCACCGGACTTGATATTGTCGACGTCGGTGTCATCTCTACCCCCGGCCTGGCTTATCTTACCCGTTACAATCACTGCCACCGGCTCGGTATCATGATCTCCGCTTCCCATAACCCGGTCGGCGATAACGGAGTAAAATTGCTTTCGCCGGAAGGATTAAAAATACCGGACGCCACCGAACTGAAAATAGAAAAACAATTGACCAGGCCGGATTTTCAACCGGTCTGCGCCCGATGTACCCAGATCGGATCGGTCATCCCGGGCCATCATGAAATAAAAACGTATGTAAACGAAGTCATTAAGAATGTCACCGGCCGAAAATTTTCGTTGAAAGGGTTCAAAGTCGTTCTCGATTGCGCCAACGGGGCGACTTCGGAGATCGCGCCGGAAGTTTTCCGCCGGCTCGGAGCCCGGGTCATCACTATCCATCACCGGCCTGACGGGCAAAATATCAATCACCGATGTGGTTCGCTTTACCCGGCCGTCGTCGCCCGGGCAGTCCGGAAACATAAAGCCCAGATCGGTTTTTCTTTTGACGGTGACGGTGACCGGGTGATCGCGGTCGACGAAAAAGGCCAGGTCCGCGACGGTGATCACATCATGGCCGTAGCCGCCCGTTTCCTGAAAAAACACCGCGCCCTGCCGAAAAACACGGTCGTCGCTACGACCATGAGTAATATCGGGCTGGCTCGCTCGCTCCGGGAAGCCGGCATTAAACTGCTTCGGACCCCGGTCGGCGACCGGTACGTTATAGAAAAAATGCTGGCCGGGCATTATTTACTCGGTGGGGAACAATCCGGCCATATTATTTTCATGGATCAATCCACGACCGGAGACGGACTGATCACCGCCCTGGAAATAGTCAAAATCATGAAAAAGGGAAACGAAAAGTTTTCGGTTTTGGCGGATTGCCTGAAAGTATTTCCTCAGGTCCTATTCAATGTCCGGGTCAAACACAAACGTCCTTTTGATCAGATCAAAGCGATCAAACAAAAAGCCCGGGCGATCGAAAAAGAACTGGGTGATTCCGGAAGATTGTTACTGCGTTATTCCGGCACCGAACCCCTGGCCCGGATCATGCTCGAAGGTCGGGACAAAAAACAAATAACCTCATTGGCTAACGATCTGGCCAGAATAATCAAAAAACAGCTCGGATAACCCATCTCGTCAGAACCTATTTGATACGATTTAGGCAGGCCCCGATAAGGAATCGGGGCAGGCCTAAAGTTATAACTTCTTGTGTAATTTGTAGTTAAATCCGCAATCAATTGCGGATTTAAAAAACAGGGGGAAATCATGATCGGTGGAAATAAACAGATTGGTATTGTTAAACGAAATGAGAAAAAATATTTAAGTTTATCTGATCCGCTAATCCGACGAACTACCTGGAAAATTAAACAGCTCCATGAAACTTACCTGAGGGACGCGGCCGAGACAGTCGTTGAAGTCGGCCAATGTCTCATAAAAATCAAACCTCGTTTAAAGCACGGTCATTGGATTCGCTGGATTGAGGATTATCTTCATTTCAGCACCCGGAGTGTTGAAAACTATATGAATTTAGCCGGCTTTGCCCGCACCCATGCCCGGATTTTCGGCCGGTTCAAAGAACTCGGCCCGACCAAGTTATATGTCATTGCCTCCCTGGAACGAAAACACCTGGGGCGGATTATCCGCAAAAAATATTGGCCGATATCTGATTCAAACAAAACTAAAACCCTGGCCCAGATGTCAATAATCGAGTTCTACGAAGTGCTGAATAAACTCACCGGTCAGAAGAAATTCAGCTGGGATTCGGAATTTCAGGGATTTCAGACACGGGTCGGACTTCTCAATGGTCAGGTGAAAAAATTGCTGCCTTACGCCGACCGAATCCCGGCCGAAAAAATTAACGCCATGGAAAACCAGCTGGAAACACTCCTGACTCAAATCCGCTCGCTCAAAAAATGATTCTTTAAATTCGGTAACTATTTAGCCGTCTCAGATGGAAAAGGTGCCGCTACATCAGAAAATTAACAGTTTATTGGGACACTGTTCAGTAGAAATTCACGGGCAGGTCGCTTTCGGCACTCTAAAGAGTGCCCGACCATCAGGTCTGTTTGGTCGGTCGCCCTTCAGGGTGACACCTGCGGCATCCAAGCGTTTTTTATACTAACCTTCGTTATTATAACGCGTCACGCCAAAATCGCTTAAATAACTAATGAACGCTCTCTTTATTGGTCTGGGTTAAAAGAGCGGTGCCGCGAAAAAAAACTTTGCTGTTTTCAGTTTTTTTTGCTTGACCCCGTGAGAGATGTATGATACGTTCTTTGCTAAGGACAATGGTTTCCCGTTCTTCAAAAAGGACTATCAATGGAGTCGGCAGCAATTCTCAATCCGGTAAGTTTAACGCGAAATCACTACCTAGAGAAATCCATTTCAAAACCAATTTTTTTAATTTAAGGGAGAGTATTTTATGACCAGGAAAATTTTATTAATCGCCCCCCTGCTAATATCCTTGATAGTATTTGCCTATGGGCAGGACGCGAACGAGGGCGTTTCTTCCGGTTCCTCCGGCGCCACCCAAAACCAGACCCCCACCGCCGTTCCCGACGATACCCGGACTTATGATTGGGGCGGAGTAACCATTGTCTGCGAGGTTTATGACGAAGCTAATACCACGATCTTCTTTAACGGGTCAATTACCGGCCAGGCGCTCTATCTCTATAAAATAACTAATAATTATTACCGAATCTTTACCGAGGGCACCCATATTCCAATTCATTACAACGGATTAAGCGGATTTAATATCGGCAACCGGCACAATATAACCGTTAATAATCAATTTACTGATCAGGGAGACTGGGAATTTAACGCCTATTCCGGCGGGATTGAATGGGACATAAAAAATGCGGCTGGTGTTGCTTTAGGATCAGTCGGAACATTCGGTTTCACGGTACCAGCCGGAGCCTATGAGCCGGAGGTTTACGAAGGGGGCAACTGGACTCATACCTGGGGATCTTACCGTCACTATATATGGCAATCCCGGTTTCTTCGTGGGAATTTAACCGGGCCGGGACCAAAGCCAACCGTCCCTGCTGTTAGCCACGAAAGTACCCGGACAACCCCCGAGGGTACTGGTCATCTCAAGACTGACGCTGATCCCTTTTACCCCCATAACGGAGAATTCTTTCATTCATCAACCGATCTGACCATTCCGGGCCGGGGTTTTCCCTTCCGTTTCACCCGGACCTATCGCAGTCAGATACAATTTGATGGCCCTCTGGGTCATGGCTGGGACTTCAACTATAACGCGCGGTTAATAGAAAAAACTGCCGAAAACAAAGTTTTATATTTTGACGGCTCAGCTAAACGCGATGAATTTATCAAACACCCGGACAACTCTTACACGGCCGAGGCCGGTTCCTATGTAACCTTAACCAAATTGGCGGACGGCACATTTGAACTGCAAGAATCTAATGGCACAATAAAAACCTTTTCGCCCAACCAGACCGATGCCTCAATTTATGATTTACAATCCATCACCGATCGCAACAATAACCAGATGGGCTTTACATATAATAACGGGCAACTCTCTCAGATAACCGACACCCTGGGACGAATTATTGAGGTGCGTTGGGGGCCGGATGGCCGGATAGATGAAATAGAAGACTTTAACGGTCGTAAAGTTCTTTATAACATTGACGACGAGTTTGACTTGGTAGCGGTGACCTCACCTACCACATTAAATTATCCTGACGGTAAAACCACCGATTACGCATACTCTACTGGATTTCAAGACGAGAACCTCAACCATAATTTATTGACGGTCACCGACCCCAAAGATCAAATTTACATTACTAATCATTATAATGCCGCTGACCGGGTCGGGCCCCAGGATTACGGTACCGGCAGTTTTCAGATCACTCATGTCGAAAATCCTGATGGGCCGCTGACCACCACCGTGACGGACCGCAATGGAAATATCCGGGACTGGGAACATAATGTCTTAGGTAACGTCATCACAAAAACGGTTTACACCAGAAATGTCCGGTCCACTGATCCGGTGTCATTTATCACCGGTATGGAATATAACGCCAATGGGCAACGCACCAAAACAATTTTCCCTAAAAATAATTCCATCGAATACACCTTTGATGAGCAAAACACTGATCTCAGGGCTCGGGACAATCTCCTGGAAATCAGACGCAAATCATACGATTCGAACGATACTGATATTGTCACCGGCTTTACCTATGAACCTAACTTCAACAAGATAAAAACAATCACCGATACCTTGGGACGGACAACTACTTTCTATTTCGATTACGAAGAAGCAACACTGGGCGATCTGAACGGTGATGGTGTTATCACCCAAACCAACGGCAACGTGGTCAAAATAGTTTACCCGACCGTTACCTTGGGCTTAGCCGCCCTGACTGCTAATCAGACTATCGAAGAAAAATTCTGGTATAATTCGCACGGTCAGGTCGTCTGGAAAACAGACCCGGAAGGATATATTGATACTTATGAATACTATATTACCGGTACAATGACCGGATATTTATACCGGATCAATCGGGATATTAATGGTAAAGACATTTCCAATTCCTTTGAATACGATGACGTGGGCAATATTACCAAGATATATGACGGCAAAAACAATCCGACAACCTTTGAAGTGAACGAACTTAACCAAATCCTAAAAACCATTTCCCGGCCGCCGTTTAATTATGAGGTAACATTCCAGTACGATGAAAACGATAAAATTGATACTATCCAAATCCAAAACAAAGACAAAGACGGCAATGTCGATAGTAATATGGAGTGGATCACCACCACTTACGGGTATGATATTCTTGATAACCGTACTTCTCAAGTTCAGCAGGTCTCCAGCACTGCAACAATTACCACTAATTACGCCTATGACGACAATGAAAATATGGAACTGCTCACTCAGCCGAAACTCAACCAGGTTGAAAACGTCTATGATGAACGCGACTTATTATATGAAACGACCAGAGGTTTGGGGACCACGGAAGCGTCCACTACCAGCCGGGATTACGACCTTAACGGCAACCTGAAAAAAATAACCAAGGGTCGCGGTAAAAACACAGAGTACTTATTTGACGGGTTTGATAGATTAGTCGGGTATATCGATGCCCTGGACAACCAAATGGATCAAACCCTCGATGCGGCCGGCAATGTCACCACCATAATCCGCAAAAACGCTTCCGGAACAACGGTCTTAGCGAAAACGCAGTATCTCTATGACGAACTCAACCGCAACTATGAAATCACCGAAAAGTCATTCGACGTACCGGGCGGAGCTGTTACGAACGTTATTACCCAGAGGAAGTTTGACCGAAATTCTCGGATGACCAAAACAGTCGACGCGAATTTACACGATACCATAATCGCTTACGATGGGCTTGATCGTATTGATTACATACGGAATCAT
>DAOWBV010000024.1 GCA_030633885.1 Planctomycetota bacterium | reverse complement strand
TCCCTTAACCGGATTTCTGGATCAGCAACTCCATAAATCACAACCGGCCCTGCGCCGCCAGGTGGTCCGTATCTTAAGCGATATCGGCGACAACTCTAAACTGGAAGCCTGGGTCACCCTGCTAAAAGATAAAGATCCAACAATCCGTTATTTTACCGCCCGGGGTTTGAAGCGAATAACCGGTGAAACTTTCGGGTTTACCTCAGATTTCTGGCAGCTGGCCGACCGGAAACAACGGGCCAAAGTAATCCAGCGATGGGAATATTGGTTGAAACAAAAAGAATAAATGATTTAATGGCCGTCACTATTTTAAATTGAACTTAAGTATCAGAGAAAGGAGCGCATCAGATGAGAAAAAAAAATCGTTCCCGATGGACCGGTTATTTTTTGACCGGCCTGTTATTTTTACTGCTTTGCCCTTTACCCGGAATCGCGGGCGGTAAAGAACAATGGGCGAATATAATGAAAACTTTTCAAAAGGACAGCAGAAGCAATCAGGTCCCGACACGGACCAAGGCGGCCCAGGGCCTGGTCAACGCCATGTATCCCAAAGTCGAGAAAAAAGCCGCCCAAATGCTGGTAGACCTGCTCAGTCAGGAACTAAAACGCGGCGGCCGCCGGGAAGAAAGAGTCGCTTTTACCGTTCTGGACACCTGCGTCGAAGGATTAAAAAAGATCACTAACGAAAAAGCGCTGGAATTTCTGTTGAAACGGGTGGACAGTCGTTCCCAATCATGGCGCTTACGATTTTACATTATTAAAGGATTAAGCGGTATAAACACACCCGAAGTAGTGAATAAATTAGCGGAATTATTAGACGAGAAAAACGAAAAGATCCAGATCGCGGCACTCGACGGACTGGCTAACTTGAAATCACCGACCGCGGCCGAACGGGCCTGCCAGTTATTGAACGCCGAAGTAACCTGGGAGATCAAGATCGCAGCCGCCAATTATCTCAAAGAATTAAACAATAAAGATATGATCGAACCGTTGATCAACGCTCTCCTGGGCCGGAACTTGGAAGGCCGGGCCAGATCCGAAACGGTCGACGTGCTAAAGCAATTAACCGGAGAAGATTACGGGTTACGCGGTTCGGCCTGGTCGGAATGGTGGAGTAAAAAGAAAAGGGGCGAAGATGTGAGCGCGGCCGGGGATAAAGGACCGGAAACAACCACGGCGGTCTATTACGGAGTCGAAGTCACATCCACCCGAATCGTTTTCATCCTGGATATTTCCGGAAGCATGCAGATACCCATTAATTGGACGGATACTGCCCCTAAAAATCAACCCAAACCGGTTTTGTCCGGTAAAAACGGTAAAGCACCGAACCCGAAAGTAGTCACAGAACTAATCGTCAAGAAAAATGAAATCGACAGCCAGCCGGTCAAGACCCGGATGGACGGAGCTAAAAGAGAATTGGTCAACGCCATCTATAATTTGGCTCCAAGCGTTAATTTCACGATCATTTTTTATTCCATCGGCACGACCATCTGGCAGGAAAGCCTGGTTCCGGCCAACGTGAACAATAAAATGTCGGCGATCGAAGAGATCCAGGCCCAAGCGGCGGCCGGTTCAACCAGTACTTATGACGCTCTCGAACTGGCTTATCGATTAGCCGAAAAAGGCAAAGGCAAGAAAAAAGTCGTCCAGATAAATAAAAAAGGGGACTATGTCAATGAAACCGGCGGAGCGGATACGATCTTTTTAGTCAGTGACGGACTCCCTAATACCGGAAAAATCGGCCAGCCGGATGCGATTGTTAACGCAATAAAAAAAATCAACCAAATCAGAAAAATTAAAATAAATACTATCATTATCGGTGGTGACGCGAAAAACGTGAAATTTATGCGGGATTTAGCGGAAGCAACCAATGGCGCATTCGTCAATAAAAGCCGATAAAAAGGAGAAATTATGACTGACCAAAAAAAAATACACTTTGTTTTGATTTTCGTCATTGTTGTCGGCTGTCTCGGCTTGATCGCTTGCCAGACAACCACCCCGCCGGTCGAGACAACCCGGCCAGGCCACCCGGACCGGCCGACGCACCCAGCCAAACCCACTCTGCCGCCCAGCCAGGAAAAGATCAAAAAAATGATCGAGCTCACCGAACTTCACAAACTCAGTATCAACCAACTGCAAAGCAAACAATTTGACGCCGCGATTTCATCCCTGGAAAAAATCGTCCGACTGGAACCAAAAAGTTCCATGGCTTATTATAATATGGCCTGCGTTTATTCGTTACAAAAAGAAACGGACCAAGCTATTAAATCACTGCGTCAGGCAATAGACTTAGACTATATTGATGCGGATCATATCAAGACGGATTCGGATCTGGACAACATTCGCACGGATAAACGATTCTTATCACTGATAAAAAAAATAACAGCGGATTTTGGTAGAAGTACGGAAGAAGAGATTGCCGTGCAGAAAAAAGCCATCGCGATTATTGAAAAAACCCGGGGATTGAAATTCAAAAAACCGTTACAACACCGGACCCTGGAATTGGAACAATTTTACAGCGTTTTCGGCCGGAAAGATGAAAGCATTAAGGGTTTTTACCGTTATCAAACAAAAACTCTTTACGTCAAAAGATATAAAAATCCCCAAAAGGCTTACACTTTACGGATCCACGAATCCTTTCATGGCTGGCAGGACCAGTACTTTGACCTGAAAAAACTACACGCGCAGTTAAAAACCACAGACACTAATTATGTCAGCCAGGGCCTGATCGAAGGCGACGCCAGTTATATGATGATCGTCAGCCAACCCGGTTCCCGCATGAATGGTATGCTCACCATGACCCCGCCCTGGAAACAAGAGAGCCTGAAAGGCGCCAGATTGGTGGATATGTGCCGGAAAACATTTAATTATTCCGTCGGCGCGAGTTTTATCAAAACCGTCCACGAGGCCGAGGGCTGGAACGGAGTAAATAAAATTTATACCAACCTGCCCCGTTCCACCGAGCAGATCCTGCATCCGGAAAAATATTTAAACAACACCGATGAACCGGTCCGGGTCAACCTGCCTGACTTCACTCAAGCCTTGGACGCTCAATTTAAGGCGACGCCCGAGGATACGATCGGTGAATTCCATCTGATGCTGGAGCTGATCACAACCGGCCTGACCGGCCCGGCCGCGACCAAAGCGGCCACCGGCTGGGGCGGCGACCGGATACTCAGATTGGAACAGCCAGATTCACAGCGCAGTTTTATCTGGAAAACAGCCTGGGACACCAAAGAAGACGCCGGGGAATTTTTCGCGGCCGCCCAGGAGATGACGAAAAATATGTATCCCGAAGCGACCGCTCTCGCGACCGAAACCGAAGGCGGCCAAACAACGATCACCTACGAAGTCAAAGAAAACATTTTTGCCTTAGTTTCCTTCCGGGACAAAGAAGTGATCATCCTCAGAGAACTACCGAAAAATATTTTAATTAAGGCAGCTGAAGCATTGAATGTCTCGCCCACTCCGGCGTTCTCTCAAAATAATCACCCCGTGAGAAAAAAAACCGGCTCTGTTTTCAAGACAAAAAAAGATGAAACCATTACCCGTCTGCAGAAAATGACTTTACCTGAATTATACAACACCTATGTTGACTTAACCACTTACGAAATCATTGATTTCGATACTTTAACCAAACGGTTAAAAAACACGCAAGCGATTTATGTCGGCGAACGACATGATAATCCGGCTCACCATCAATTACAATTAAATATTTTAACAGCCCTATTTAAAAATAACCCTGACGTGGCCATGGGTATGGAGTTTTTATACCGATCGAATCAGCTCCAACTGGATGATTTTACGGCTCAGAAAATGAATTTCGGGAAAATATCTCCCCTGATCAAAAAAGGTTTTGGGCCTATTTATAATCAGTATAAACCATTATTACAATTTTGCGGTCAAAATAAAGTAAAATTAGTCGGCCTGAGCGCCCCGCCTGGTATCGAAGCAAAGTTTGCAATGAAAGGGTGGGAAGGTTTAACCGAAAAGGAAAAAAAGTTTATCGCTAAAGATATTGATATCGACAATAAATCACATAAAAAATACGTTCTGAGACTTTTCCAGGGAATGATTAATCAGAAAATCATGAAAAGAAATGATGCGATGATGCAAAAATTTTATGTGACGCAGTGTGTCCGGGACGAAACTATGGCGGAGTCAATCGCCAACTATTTAAAAGAAAACCAGCGTAATTCTGCCGCTCAAATTATGATTGTCGCCGGCGGTGGCCATGTTGAGTATAAATTCAATATTCCGGATCGAGTTGTCAAACGATATAAAATAACTTCTAAAACAGTGATCCCGCTTAATGCCGGCAAAAACACAAATTTTCGTGGATTATTCGCTTCAAAGCAAAGGATTGGTGATTTCCTGGCCTTTGCGCCGCCCTCCGCCGGAGAAATAACCGGCGTTACCCCTAAAAAACCATTATTGGGGATCGCGCTTGATATATCCAGGCAACCACCGGGCTGCCTGGTCACCAGAGTCATCGCCGGGTTGCCCGCCGCTCAGGCCGGACTGCAAAACGGAGATGTTATCATGCAAATGGATAGCAAAAAAATCAACCGGCAAAAAGACTTAATGAATTTCATGAAAACCAAAAAAAGCGGCGATAAAATAGCCCTTATTGTTTCGCGGAAAAATAAACAACAGAAATTTATAGTTAAACTTAAGTAATCACAAAAAATATTATCATCGCATTTTAAATAAATTTGGCGATCAACGAAAAAATGTTATAATGGAAATCTTAGTTTATAAAGGAGAGCTGATCATGGCGAGAAAAATATGGTTAGCGGCTTTCACTTTGATGCTTTTAGTCGTCCTGGTTTTGCCCTTGGAAAATCTGACCGCCGGCAATGACGACTGGAAAGCTCAGGAAAAATCTTTTAAGGCGGCATATTTGGGACACGCCGCCCGGCAAAAGGGAATACTCCGGGCTAACGCGGTCAGAAAATTAAAAGGCCAGGATGACCCCGGCTTAGTTAAACTGCTGGTTAAAACCGTTATTCCCAATGAACTAAAAAATAATGACCCGATCGTCGTCGATATTATTATAATCACGCTGGGTAAATTAAAAAGCGAAGAATCAATCAGCGAGTTGATCAACGCCTCCAAAAAAGGAGGTAAAAATGTCCGCGTAATTCTTATCCGGGCGTTAGGGAAGATCGATCACGCCGCTGTTACCGAACAACTGATCAAGCTCGCTGACGATTCCGATCAGAACATCAGCAGTACAGCCATTGACGCACTGGCTCGAAACTACCCGGCTGAAGCCCTGGACACAGTAATCAAGCAACTAAGTAGTTCCAAATGGCCGGTGGTCATCAGCGCGGCCCGTTACCTGGCCGGGGTTACCGGTAAAGCAGCTACACAAAAAGCTTTAACTGCCCTGCGGAAACGGAAAGAAAAAGAGAAAAAAAATCAACGAATCAAAAGAGAACTCTCCTCGGCCATTATCCGGGTCTCCCAGGCTAAGGCACTGGTTGACCCAAGTGGTGAAGGCACTCCGGAAACCCAGGCCGTGTTTTACGGGGTTTCGGTCAACAACCCGATCTTTGTTGTCGACCTGAGTCTGAGTATGACTATGCCCATTGCTCGGTTTGAAACATTGAAAAAAGAATTAAGACAAGCCATTAATGGCCTGGCCAAACGAAACGGGACATTTGACATTATCACTTTTAGCGATAAAGCCAAAATCTGGAAAGGCAAGATGGTTTCGGCGAAAGAACATAAAAACGAAGCTTTTAAATGGATCGATCAGATGAGACCGAACGGTTACACTAATATCTATGACGCGCTGGAAATGGCTATCCGGGGATCAAACGCCGGGAGTAAATTCACGGCGGTCGTCAGCGACAAGGGTTCGGTCGGACCGGAAGAGATCTGCTTGCAAACGGACGGATCTCCGACAGCCGGCAAATACGTGAAAGCCAAAGACATCCTGAATGCTATCCGCGTCCTGAATAAAACAAAAAAAATCACTATTCACACCATCGGCATAGATGTCGCAAGAAGATTCACCGGCGGCGGGATGGGACCCGGTGGCGGACCTCCCGGCAGCGGCGGCGGTGGTGAACGAGGAATGCCGGTCCCGGAATTTCTGAAAAAATTAGCCGAACAAAACGGCGGCGTCTATACTCAAAAAGAAACTTTAAAATAAATAGGGTCAATTACCATGAAGACAACAAATCATTATTTTAAATGGATCTTATTAAAGAAACTATTGATTGGTCCAGCAAACTGGATTAATCATTTTAAAATAAGAGGTAAAAAGTTCGACGCGCTTGATCGAAAGCCAGTGAAAAATTAAAATATCTCCGGTCCGCCCATGAGACCTATTTCAATATAATGATCACGCCGAAAAAGAACAAACATTTATGAGGGAGCCCGTAATGAAAAACCAACAATTAAAATTCGTCGTGATCATCTGTTTTGTAGTCGGAGGCGCCCTGATCCTGGGCTCGGGCATAAATGTTTCCGCCTTGAATAACGTTCCGGATAACATCCGAATCACGAATGATCCTCAAAAACTACACCGGATCGGGGTCGGTTATCTACAGACAAAACAATACGATGAAGCGGCCATATCCTTCCGGAAGATCATCAACCTGTCACCGAAAAACGCCGCCGCTTATTACAACCTGGCCTGCGCTTATTCGTTGAACCAGAAACCCGATCAATCTATCGACTCACTTACCCGGGCCGTTGAACTGGGATACCGCGATTTTGATCTGATCACCACTGACCCTGATCTGAAAAATATCCGACCGGACAAAAGATATGAAGCTCTGCTGAAAATACTTCCGGCGCCGGTCCGGGCTGATTCCCGGGAAGAAAAAAATGAACAACAAAAAGCCATTGACCTGATCGAAAAAACTCGTGGCCTCAAATTCAAAGCTCCGCTGACTTACAGAGTTCTGCCGCCGGGCGAACAGAAACTGCACGGTCTTTATAACCCGCGGACTAAAATATTATATGTCAAGAAATTGGACAACCGGAAACGCGCGTTCGGAGTACTTATCCACGAATCTTTTCATGGCTGGCAGGATCAGCATTTCGGCCTGATCAAACTGCGAAAACTGGCAAAAAATACTGACACCTCCTACGCCATCAAAGCGCTCCTGGAAGGCGATGCCACTTACCTGACCATGGCCTGCCTGCCGGAAAGCAAAATGAGTCGAATGTTAACCATACCGCCTCCCTGGACCACCCCGGGTAAAAGAGGACCTGAGCTCACTAAACTCTGCTTGAAAAGTTTTGATTATTCGGTCGGCGCTAAGTTCATTCAAACGATCAAAAAAAACGTCGGCTGGGCCGGCGTTAATAAGCTCTATGAAAATCCACCCCGGTCTACGGAACAAATACTCCACCCGGAAAAATATTTAAAAAATACCGATGAGCCGGTCAAAGTTACTTTACCGCCGGTCATCGAATTTTTCGGCGATAATTGGCAAATAGACAGGGAAGATACGACTGGTGAATTCGTCTTGATGCTTATTCTTATCCAACAGGGTGTCCCTGGCCCAACCGCGGCTGCCGCCGCGGCCGGCTGGGGCGGTGATAGCTTATTAACTTTGAAACATGGCCGGGAACAGAGTCATGTCTGGAAAACTCTCTGGGATACCGAGCAAGACGCCATTGAATTCTTCGTGGCCGCTCAAAAAATGATGAAAGGATATTACCCGGGCATTACCGGCACCGAAAAAAGAGAAAACGGGCACGTGACTATCAGTTACCGGATAAATCCAAACCGTTTCGCGCTGTTGGCCCGACAGAATAAATCAGTGATTATCCTGCGTAATGTCCCCGAAAATGGACTGCTCGGCACGGCCAAACGACTGAACTTAACCCCGACCCCGGTCATCCCGCAGAATACCACGTCAACTGGCCCCTTAACTAAAAAAGATAAAACCATCGCCGCTTTACGCCAGATGTCTTTAAAAGAATTATACGGAAATTATGTGGACCTGACCACAAATGATATTATCGACTTTACGGCCTTAATGAAAAAAATAAAAAATACCCAGGTGATTTACGTGGCGGAAACGCATGATAACGTCACGCACCATCAAATCCAACTGGATATCCTGCGGGCCTTACATAAAAACAATCCGGACGTGGCCATGGGCATGGAATTCCTCCGCCGGCCAATGCAAACCGTGGTCGATAGCTTCAGCGCGCAAAAAATAACTTACGATCAGCTCACCCCGAAAATCAAAGATGGATTCGGTAATGACCTCTATCCTTATTACACAAAATTATTAAAATTCGCCGGTGAGAATAAAATGAAATTATTAGCTATTAATGTTCCCCATGACGTCAAAGCCCGTTTCATGGACGTCGGCTGGGAAAATCTGACTGTCGAGGAAAAAAAAATGGTCGCCCGGGATATTGATACTTCAAACAAGAGACATAAAAAATACGTTATCAAAAGTTTTCAGGGCATGCTGGCCCGGGGCATCATGAAAGCCAACAACCCCATGATCAACCGTTTTTATTACGCTCAGTGCGTCTGGGACGAAACCATGGCTGAATCAATCGCTAATTATTTGAAACAAAACAGTGACCGGGCCTCAGCCCAACTCATGATCGTCGCCGGGCTCGGGCATATAGAATATAAATTCAATATTCCGCAACGGGCGTTCCGACGAAAGCGAATGACTTATCAGACCGTGGTACCGATCGAAGTCAATAACGTTAACAACATTGATTTCCGGGAATTATTTTCCTCAAAGATCGCCGACTTCATCGTTTTCACCAAACCAAGAAACCGTTAATATGGTCAGTATCAACCGTAGGCCCCGTCCTTAACCGAGTTTGCGAAAAAGAACAAACAGTCAGGGCGGTAGTAATTTTTCTTGACCCGAAAAATAATGTTTGATATAGTGATATCGTAGTAGTCTTTTCCGTAAGAAAAAAATGTAGCGGAGGCCTTTAGGCCTCCATTTTTAGTGGAAACCTATCACCCGAGGCGATTCGCCTCTGGCGGAAAGGTTTCCGCTACATTGTAAGGAGCTAATGTGAAAAGGATCATTGGTTGCTTGTTAGTACTCGGATTGTTGCTTGGGTTGGTCAGCTGCGAAACCAGTCCGGAAGTAAAAAAAGATAACGGACCAACCGAACTAACCACCGCCACCTTGGCCGGCCTCGCCAAAGCCGAATACGTGGATTCCACCCTTTCCCTCCCCCCTCATCAAGTCGATCACATTCTGCATAGTTCTTCAGTCGGCCGACTGGTAACATTCGGTAAAAAACATCCCTATTCCGTGCCGGTCAGTTTTGCTTATTTTGAAGGCAAGATCGTCATTCATTCCCGGGGTAGCGGCACGAAAATGAATAATATTAAAAAAAATAATAAAGTAGCTTTTGTCGTCGATCGCTATAACGCGAAAGAAGGCTTTGCCAGCGTTCATATTTTTGGCGAAGCCCGGATCACCGATGACCCGATAAGGAAATCAGAGCTATTAAATAAGTTCGGCGCGGCTTACAACGCCCCGGCCGAAGAAGTGGAAAAAAGAGTCAGTGCTTTAAAGGGCCCTTTCAAACCGCTCAGAATGACTTCCGGCATGGGCGGTATGGGTCGAGGCATGAGGTCTTTTTCTCTTGTAGAAATCATCCCGCACAAAATCACCAGCAAAAGAGTCGGTTTTCCTCCGGCCATGATGCGAAAACAACCTTACATCACCGAAAAGCCGAACATTGATTGGGTCAAGGTTTCAGACGCTGAAGAAGATATCCTTAAAGGAATCCCGTCTAACAGATTCCCGCCGGAACTGATCAAGTGGACCCTGTATTCCGGAACGGTCGGCCGGATCAACACCCTGGGCCAGGAATATCCGAATTCCGTACCGGTCAATTACACTTACTTTGACGGTAAGATCTATTTACATTCCCGTCCGTTTGGCACGAAAATTAATGACATAAAACGTAATTCTAAAGTCAGCTTTTCCGTTGACCTATTCAGTAAAAACACCTGGGTGAGCGTCAACGTTTTCGGGGACATTAAGATTGTCGACGATCCAAAACAGATGACTTTAATCATGGCTAAATATAACAAAGTTTTTACTTCTCCGCCGGAAAAGATCGAGGAAGCCCTGGCTAACTTCAAACTGACCCAACAGGACGTCGCCATGATGAAAATGATGACCAAACGAATGGTCGCACTGGAAATAACCCCGACGCTGATCACCTGCAAAGGTAATAACGTTCCACTCAATACCCCGAAACTACCTTACACGTTAGAAGGAAAACTGTTCAAAACATCACCAGTCAAGAAATAATAAAAGGAGCAAAGAAATAGCCATGAATGTTGTCAAGCAATTTTCAGTCTCGCTGGTTAACCGGCCGGGCGTTCTGGCCAATGTTTCCCGGGCACTGGCCGAGGCCAAGGTTAATATCATCGCGCTGACGATCTCTGATAGCGTCGAGTTAGGCGTGTTAAGAATGATCGTCAACAAACCCGACGTCGCCCGGAACATTCTCAAACGATTTGAGTCCATCAGTGAATCGGATGTGCTCTGGGTCGATATTCCTAACCGGCCGGGTTCGCTGGCCACGGTGGTTGAAAAGTTAAGCACCGCCCATATTAATATTCTCTACGCTTATGTTACTGTCGGCGGCGGTAAAGCGACGGCGGTACTTAAAGTTCAATATCCGGAAAAGGCGATGAGAGTTTTGAAAGGTTCGGCCCGAAAAAAAGAAAGAAGCAGTTTGATCCGGTCCAATTACGGCCGGTAGAAAATAACGATCAGCTGATCATCAAAAAAGACGGGTTTTTTCAGCCCGTCTTTTTTTATTTACCTTGATCACCGCAACAGGCCTCCGATGACGCGGCGCCGACGAGATATTGTTTTATTCCGGATTGAGTTAACGGCGTAACGGAAAAAGTCTGGCGGACAGTTTGGTTATCTTTCTCCTTCACCTCAACTTCGCCCTGGTCTCCCTTAAGGTCAGCGTATCGGGCGGTGATTGACCCGGCCAGTTTTATTTCCGTTTCCGAATAGTCCCCGCGCAGAATCGTGATCGGACCGGGCACCACCTTGACCTCAACGATCAGGTCACCTTCCCGAACCAGCGAAAGTAGCATTTTATTTTCCGTCTCGTTCCGGCCGACCACGGCTCGGGCCTTCGGCCCTATTCGAAAATGACGACCCTGTTTTAAAAGCAATCCTTCATTGACCGTTAGCTCGCCATCAGTCAAAAAATCTCTTAACCGCCGGCTGAAACCGGGGTCGGTCAACAAACACCCGCCGGCCGGGCAGGGATAATCCTTGATCTCGAACATTTTGGCCAAATTCATCTGTTCTTTGCGGGACCGTCCGGTAATGGCCGGCAATTTTTCCCGATCCACCCAACCCTTTTTTTCCGGGATGGTCGGTTCCAAAGCCTGGGCCGAAAGCGGTCTCAGGATCAAGCCGGTCAAACCGGTCTCTTTTTCGATCAACTTCAGCGCTTGACGATGCTGGGACATGGGCCGTTGGCCCAGCACTTCACCGGTTACCAGAAACGAAGCCCCACTCTCCTTCATGTAATCACCGGCTGTTTTGAGCATCAGGATCCGGCAATCAATACACGGGTTCATGTTACGGCCGTAACCGTGCGGAGGACTTTTGATTACCTTAAAAAAAGCCTTATTGTTGTCAATGACTTTGAGCGGGATTCCGAACCGTTCCGCCACCTTGCGCGATTCGGACCGGCAACCGGATTTTTTGGAAGTACACTGACAGAAAATCGTGGAAAAATTCAGGGCTTCGATTTCGATCCCCTGATCCAGCATCAGTTTGATCGCCAGCGTACTGTCTAAACCACCTGATAATAATACGATCGCTTTGACCATCGGAAATTTTCCTTTATTTTTGACGCATTTTATCATATGATAACGATAATATCAACTTAAAACTTTTGGTTCAGCTGGAAACCTATGAATTTCCCCTCCCTTGATGGGAAGGGATAGGGGAGGGTGAGAGAGAAATTTAGATCACCCCACCTTACCTCCCCCATCAAGAGGGAGGGACTCAATAGAACCAATTAAATCAGCTTAATCAGCATAATCCGCGGTTAAATTATGAACGGTATTTTAATTATCAATAAAGAACCGGGTTTGACCTCACACGATGTGGTCGATACCCTGCGTAACTTGAGCGGAACTAAACGTATCGGCCATACCGGCACGCTGGATCCGATGGCCACCGGGGTACTCGTCACTTGTTTCGGCCAGGCAACCAGATTAATTGAATTCCTGCCCGGCGACAAAGAATATCAAGCTACTTTCCAACTGGGCGTCACCAGCGATACACTGGATAAAACCGGCCGAATCCTCACGGAACATTCACTGGAAAATATTACCGCCGAACGGATCAGATCCGTCATGGCGGAATTAGTCGGTGTGCTCGAACAGATCCCGCCCATGTTTTCCGCGGTTAAGATCAAAGGTAAAAAACTGTACCAACTAGCCCGGGCCGGAAAAACCGTCGCCCGCCCGACCCGCCGGGTCACGATCTCCGAACTGAAAATCAACCAGATCGATCTGCCCCTGGTCACTTTTACGGTCCGCTGTTCCGCCGGGACGTATATCAGGTCCCTGGCCGCGTCCGCCGGCGAAAAACTCGGCTGCGGCGCCCTGCTGACCGAACTGATCCGCACCCAGGCCGGTCCGTTCTCAATCAAAGACACTGTCAAACTATCGGATCTATCCGCCGGGAATTTAAGCCAATACCTCCGACCCATTGATGCCGGCCTGAATCATTTACCCGCTGTCATCCTGACCGCTAACGATGTCCACAAAATTAAAAACGGGCAATCCATATCCGTATCAAAGACTTTTGACCAAAACGAACTTGTCAGGATTTATCACGACCGGGTCTTACTGGCCATCGGCCAAGTCCAGACCACAACCAAAACTTTTTCCCTTAAACCGGTTAAAGTTTTAAATATTGACTGATTTTACAGACAATTGTTATTAACCCCAAGTCGCCTTCAGCGATTTAAATAGAAAAACAAATAATTTCAAGACCTTTAAAACCTTACATTTTTATGTAAGAAGATCTTATTTTTTATTGACAGGATGCGGTTGAATGGTATAATACCAACGGTTTGGCATTTTTGATTTCAGGCGTACTGCCGTTAACCCTAGGTAAGGTTTAAAAATGGCTAATTTGCGAATTGAAACCTATCAGTCGCAAAAGGATGTAACTACCCTTTCACTTGATGGTTTTATTGATGCTTATACCTACACGCTGCTAAAAGAAACCTTTCAACGTTTTATTGACAAAAAAACTTATAAGTTTATTGTAGATCTCTCCCGGGTGAATTACATGGCCTCCGCCGCCATGAGTATCTTTATTAACTTTTTTCACATCATCGATAAAAATAATGGGCTGATTATTTTTGTTAACCCCCGATCCAATGTCAAGGAAACATTTGAATTGCTCGGATTAAACCATTTCTTTACGATTGCCCCTGACCAAAAAACCGCCTTAAAAATCTTTAATTAAAAACAACCAATCTTTTTCGCGCTACCCCTACTCCGTATGAACGAAGCGAATTTACGGAGTTTATTCTTTACTCACCATTTGCTATTTACTTATCTTTTCCTTGAGTTTCTTCAAAAAATATATTTAATGCTGTCATGCAAAAATATTTATTCAGTTTAATATTTATCTTCGGACTGGCCCTGACCGGTTGCGGTGAATCTGACCGACCGACCCAGCGACTCAAAATAACCACCACCACCAGTGTGGACAATTCGGGATTATTAAACATTCTTTTACCTGCATTTGAAAAGGAAGTCAATTACCGAGTTGATGTTATTGCGGTCGGCACCGGCAAGGCCTTAAAACTGGCAAAAAACGGTGATATTGACGCGGTTATCGTCCACAGCCCGCCCCTGGAAGAAAAATTCGTGGCCGACGGGTTCGGAATCAACCGCCGGCATATTATGAGCAACGATTTTTTTATTATCGGTCCGCCTGATAATCCGGCTAAAATAGAAATGGCCGACCCGGCCCCGGACGCTTTTCAGAAGATCGCCCGAACGAAAAGTTTATTTCTCTCCCGCGGCGATGAATCCGGCACCCATCAAAAAGAAAAATCTATCTGGCTTGCCTCCCCGATGAATATCGGTGGGCAGGAAGCAAGGTTAGAACCAAAAGGCAAATGGTATCTGGAATGCGGTCAGGGCATGGGTGCGACACTGATCATCGCCAATGAAAAAAATGCTTATTGCCTGGTCGATCGTGGTACCTACTTTGCCTACAAAAAAAAACTGGGCCTGGTCATTTTGTGCCGGGGTGACCAGCGGTTACTCAACCCCTACAGCATTATCGCCGTTAATCCGGCCCGCTATCCGGAGATCAAACATGAAACGGTGATCAAATTAACTGATTGGCTGCTTTCGCCCAAAATTCAAAAAATGATCGGCGAGTACCAACAGGACGGCGAAACATTGTTTGACCCGGCCAATCCTGAAAGAAATTAAAATGGACTTTTTCTCTGCTATCATCAGCGCTTTAAAAATGATCGTCAGTTTAGACCCGGAAATAGTTCAGATCTGCTTTATCTCCATCAAGGTTTCTCTGATCTCGACCCTCCTGGCCACCTGTGCCGGCGTACCGATCGGATTAATGGTCGGGTTAAACAGATTTACCGGCCGGAGACTGGTTCGGACGATTCTCAATACCCTGCTCGCCCTGCCAACTGTAGTCATCGGCCTTTTTGTTTATTATCTTCTTTCCAGCCAAGGTGTTTTCGGAGACTTTGACCTACTTTATACCCAATCCGCCATGGTCATCGGTCAATTCGTCCTAGCCACCCCGATCATTGCCGCGCTGACCGTGGCCGCGGTAGAAGGGATCGACCCGCGGGTCCGGTTGACCGCCCTGACGCTCGGCGCCAATAGCCGGCAGGTAATGACCACCATTATTGCGGAAAAACGTTACGCCATCATCGCCGCCATCATCGCCGGCTTCAGCCGGGTCTTTGCTGAATTCGGGATCTCCATGATCCTGGGCGGAAATATTAAAGGCATCACCCGGAATATCACCACGGCCATCGCTTTTGAAACCGGCAAGGGAGAATTTGAACTGGCCATCGCCCTGGGCATTGTTCTGCTGATAATCGCCTTTGGCGTAAATTTATTGTTGCAATTAATACAAAAGAAATAAAATGAACTCAGAATTTATTTATCAATTAACAGACGTTAAGAAATCGTACCGGGAAAAAAATATCCTCGATATCCCCGACTTGAAACTCCGCTCCGGTCAGATCCAGATCATGGTCGGCCCTAACGGAGCCGGCAAAACGGCTCTGTTAAATATATTATCTTTCCTGGAACCACCGTCCACCGGCCAGGTTCAGTTCCTGGGTCAACCGGTCACCTATCAAAATAATGATCTGGCTGACCGGCGGCAACAAGTCACGCTGGTCATGCAAAACCATTTTCTTTTTTCCACCACCGTTTTTAATAACGTCGCTTACGGCCTGCGGAAAAAAGGACTTGATCCGACCATCATTAAAGAAAAAGTCATGACCGGGTTAGCGCTGGTTAACTTAAGCGACTTCGCTGACCGGCCGGCCGCCCAGCTCTCCGGCGGGGAAAGCAAACGCGTCGCCCTGGCCCGGGCCCTGGTCATGGAACCGTCCGTCCTCTGTCTGGATGAACCAACCGCTAATATTGACCGGCGCCATGAAGAATCGATCGAAAATGTCATCCGCCAAATTAATCAGTCCAAAGGTGTTTCCGTCATCATGACCACTCATGACCTGAACCAGGCTTACCGTCTCGGCCATCAGATCTTTTCCCTGGTTAACGGCCGGATCGTCACCACATCAATGGAAAATGTCTTCAGCGGTGAATTACAAGAAACAAACGGGTTAAAATACCTGGAATTAAAACCCGGCCTGAAAATTTATGTCGATGCCTCTCATCCCGGTCCGATCCATATCTGTATCAACCCGCGCTATATTATTCTTTCCCGTGAAAAATTCAAGTCCAGCGCCCGCAACGTGCTGACCGGACCGATCACCAATCTCGCTTTTCAGGGTAATCTGGTCCGGATCACGATTAACGTCGGTGTGGAATTGACCGCCTTTATCACCAAGGCTTCTCTGGATGAACTGGGCCTGAAATTAGGGGAAAAGATCACAGCTACTTTCAAAACCGTTTCGGTCCTGGTGCCTTAGATCAGGAAAAAATTTCAGATCATTTTAACTCAAAAAAACCACCTTGCCGGTATACCCCATTTGTATCCCCCAATACTTACCAAATATTAAGCAAAAACGAGACAGAACATCGTCGCAAAAAAGCGCCTTATTTCCGCAATCCTATCAAAATAGCACTTCTGAATCTTCACCTGATAACTACGAAGCTATCCCACGAGCCATGCACAAGTCCCTTTAAAATGCACAGAAACCTGTGCATGAATCACCCTGATTTCGACTAAAATAATATAAGTAACAACAGTTAATCTCAAAAAAATAGACTTTAACCAGCTGAAATATAAGGAGTTATAGCTGAAACCTCATTTTTTCTCTATAATAACTCTTGTTCTGGCACTATATTTGCTTACATTTTAGATATGGCAGATAAAGACAAACTGGCAAATCGCCGAGTGAAGGTATTAAAAAAAGCTGAACGATTAGGTAATGTTTCCAAAGCCTGTCGCCGTTCCGGTATCGATAGGAATTCCTTCTATAAATACAAAAAACGTCATAAAAAACACGGCTTAAAAGGACTTAAAAACTTATCATGCACTCCGCATAGCCATCCACGAGCTACGCCACCGGAAATAGTCAAAAAAATATTGGATTTATCATCTAGAAACCCAAATTTAAGATGTGTCGATATTTTAAGCATACTTAGATGGCAATGTATTTCCATATCGTTCAAAACAGTCCGGAAAATTCTTAAAAAAAACGGATCAAGGGCCGCGAGTAATAACGGGACTAAACCTTCTAATAAGCAAAAGCCGACATAAGCAAAAGGTGTAAGCAAGGTCTGTAAACTAGAATAATAAAAACCTTTACGATCCTCACGTTTTTAGCTTGACAAGTTTTCGGGTATAGGTTAAAGTTGTTTGCGACAGAAATACATGGGTTCTTGTGAGCTCTATGCCCGGAGAGAAATC
>DAOWBV010000201.1 GCA_030633885.1 Planctomycetota bacterium | reverse complement strand
TACCTTAGCTTTGACCTTCATTACGACCTTGCCTTGAGCGTTAGTTGTCTCTGTTTTTTCAATGATATTTTTTTTGTTGACCCAGATACAAGTAACACTGTCCCCGCCACCCGTTCCGGCGGTATTTTCTTCGTCACCGGGCTGGTTTCGCCGTTTCCGCAAACGATCCCTTAGGGGACTGCGCCGGCCCGATCCCCGCCGACCGCCGGACTTCTTTTCCTTCAGGGTGATCTTCTGGAGACTCTTGTCCTTTTCCATAGTGATCTCGAAAGCATTGGTTTTTCCCAGGGCTTTTAAAACTTTCAGGAGGTTCTTGATCGGATTGATTGATTTAAAAGTTTTGTTTAATTGAATCTGAATTTGACGAGCATAATTTTGGGCGTCTTCCCGGGCCTCAATACCAAAAAAAGCCGGGAAATCGGTCGGTTTGACCGTTATCTGTCTATTCGGCCGCCAGGTCATCAGGTAATCCACGTCGTCTAAAATAACCTTGGCCCGCGGGCTGCGGGACTTGAAGTTTTTGATCAGTTCCGGTGATTTAACAAAACAGGAATAATATTTTACGCCCTGCTCTTCAAGGTCATACCAGCTGTCGGCCGCCGCCTGTAAAATCTCGACCGGATCAGCCGGTTTTTCCGACTCCTTACCTTCTTCCGTCCAGCCGACCGTTAAACAAAATAAAACCAGAACAAATAAATAAAAATACCTCATAAAACAATCCTTTCGAAAAATAATTAACCAATCACGAAGTAGCCGAGATTGTCTCAATCTCGGCAAAATCACTTCAGGTTGAGACAACCTGAAGTACAACACTTTTTACAGTTTACATTACGACAATATAAACCATCTTTTCTTTAAAGTCAAGTCTAATTAATATAACACTCTTAAACGCAAAATGTTTCACCCCATTAGAAATAAATCAATCCCCCGATCGTACATCAACTGTTGTTTATTAATTAACATGATATATTTGTATTATTTTCGGTAAAAATATTATTGGTTTCTAACGGGGTAAATAATTAATTGACAGTTTCGCGAAAATCTGGCTTGATACTAATAATGCTAAAATCATATCAGCAAGCATATAAATATTTATGCCGGTTCACTGATTACGAACGAATGGCCCGTTTCCATTACAGTCAAAAGACTTTTAATCTGAAGCGAATCAAACGCTTAATGAAATCGGTCGGCAACCCCCAGAATCACTGCCCGCTCATTCACGTGGCCGGCACAAAAGGTAAAGGTTCAACGGCTATCATTCTGGCCCGGTTACTTGAGGCCGCCGGTTATAAAATAGGACTTTTTACTTCCCCCCACCTTGTTTCACTCCGGGAACGGATCCAGATCAACGGCCGGCAGATCCCGTTAAAGGCGTTTACCCGAACGATGAACCAATTATATCCTTTCCTGAAGCGGCACAAGAAATCAGCCGATTATTCCACTTTTTTCGAGATCATGACCGCCGCCGCCTGGTTGTATTTCTTTCAACAAAAAGTCAATCTGGCTATTATGGAGGTTGGCTTGGGCGGCCGATTGGACGCGACTAATATCATCACTCCATTAGTCAGTGTCATTACAAAAATAGATTTTGATCACGTGGATAAATTGGGCCGGACGCTTCCCTTGATCGCCCGGGAAAAAGCCGGGATCATCAAGAAACATATCCCGGTATTCTGCGCTGATAACGCGCCGGCAGCGCTCCGGGTTATCAAAAAAATCGCCCGTCAAAAACAAGCGCCTTTTTATCAGGTCGGCCGGCAAATAAAAATCACCGGCCTCAGGACAAAACACGGGTCCGGACTGCTCTTTAATGTCAAAACAACGCACCGTCATTACCGTCAATTGAAACTATCTCTGGCCGGTCCGCACCAGGCCCAAAATACCGCCCTGGCCCTGGGCGTGATCGATCATCTCAACAACCAAAAAGTCGTTGACCTGAAACCGGTCATCATCAAAAAGGCCTGCCCCGGCATATCCTTACCGGGCAGGATCGAGGTCGTCCAAAGAGCCCCTTACATTATTATAGACAGCGCCCATAACCCGGTCTCGATCAGGTCATTAATTAACACGATCAGGAAAACTTTTAAATACCGGAAACTGGTCCTGATCCTGGCCCTGAACCGGGACAAGGAAACAGTTAAAATACTGGACTTGATCTTACCTGAGAGTCAGATAGTGATCCTAACCAAGGCTAATAATCCTCGCATGTGGGACCCGATCGATCTCGTACCGCAGATCCCGGCCCGATTTTTTGATCGGCCGATATTCCTGGAACCGAAACTACGAACAGCTTTAAAACTGGCAAAAACACTGGCGGGCAAAAAAGATATGATCTTAAGCACCGGTTCGTTCTATCTGGCCGGCGAAATGAAATCCATTCTAAACCGCTGATTCCACAAATTTAAGCTTGAATTTCCGGGCGGACATAGTTACTTCTTGTTATGTCCCGAGTGTAGAACTGACTAATACAGGTAGGTATTTATATGTCTGGTCGGAGTAAACGAATACTCCGGCTCTCAATATCATATCGGGGCGAGTGGATTCGAACCACCGACCTCTGCGTCCCGAACGCAGCGCTCTAATCCAAGCTGAGCCACGCCCCGATAAAACTATTTACTAACTAATCGATCCCTGATCATTCGCCCCTTACCACTTTTAAGAAATTTTTCCCGTTTCATTGCGATACTTCTTGTTGGATATTTCTCACGATAAACCACGGCAAAAGGACCTCTGTTTTTAGTTGATTTCACTTCATTCTTGTTGTGTTTTGTTAATCTTTTTTCTAAGTTGTTAGTATGACCAATATACAACCAACCGCTTTTTAAACTTTTCAGGATATAAACATAATACATATTTAACCGCGAACCACCGACCTTCCGCCTCAGGCGGACGCTCTAATCCAAGCTGAGCCACGCCCCGATTAAAGGTTGGGCTCCGGCCCCATCTTTAATCGGGGCACGCCCTTACCTTATTTTTTAAAAAAGACACGCCCCGACTTTTATCGGGGCACGCCCACAAAATATAGCTTACTCCCTGGCCGGCAGCCAGAGATACATAAACTTACTGGAACCATCCTGCATGACCAACTGCTTTAACCAGGTCAATTCACTGGCCGGACCTTCCAATCAAAAAGCCGTTTCTAAAACGCCCCGAACCTTGTGATACCGGACTATCTTAGGT
>DAOWBV010000040.1 GCA_030633885.1 Planctomycetota bacterium | reverse complement strand
TGTTGGATTGAACCATATTACCGATCCCGAAAGCGGCCAGGGCTCCGCAGAAAGCGAACATAATCGCCAGCGGTTTCCATTTTTTTCCGAGTCCGCGCTCAATATAATACATGGCGCCTCCGCTGACCGTACCGTCGGGATTGATAGTCCGGAATTTATGGGAAAGCGTGATACCGGCATATTTCAGCGGCATCCCGAAAAAAGCGGTCACCCACATCCAGAAGACGGCACCCGGCCCGCCCAGATGGATGGCCGTGGCGACGCCGGCAATGTTACCGATCCCGATAGTCGCCGAAAGCGCGGCACTTAAGGCCTGAAAATGGGTGATGTCGCCCGGGTCATTCGCATCATCATACTTACCGGAAAGTAAACCCAAAGCGTGCGGCAAACCGCGCAGTTGTATAAAAATCAACCTCAGGGTAAAGAAAAGACCGGTCCCGAGAAGGAGCGGGATCAAAAAATACGGACCCCAGACAATACTGTCGATATATTTGATTATTTGGTGCAGTGATTCCATACTATATCTTCGACCAGAAACGTGATTGTTTTGATGGAATATTTTCAATCACCCATAAAGAGTCGAGTTACGTAACAAATTTGTAACTCAAGACTTTAGTCTTGATAAAAATGGAGTACCCCAGATTGTCTCAATCTGGGGTTTTCTCGAGGTTAGAGACAACCTCGAGTACTCCTTTTGTGAGATAAACCGGGTAATTGGGAAACATCAAGATTTGACATCAGTAAATAAGAAAGGTATAATTCTAATATGAAAAAAATCATAGCCGCCACCGCCTTGATCATCCTTTTATTTACCGGCTGCGGTCTTTTCGGCGCTAAAAAAAAAGGCTGGTTGACAAAATATGATTACCGCGTTACTGTACTGGTCGATTCAGCTATTTCCCTGCAAGACTACCAAGTCAGAATCGAAGCCCAGGGCATTGACGTAAAGAAACCGCACTGCATCGATTTCAGCCGGATCAAACCGGACGGCGCTGATATTTGTCTGACTGATTCCAACGGTTTAACTAAACTCCCCTTCTGGATCGAGTCCTGGAATAACGAAAAGAAAACCGGCGTGATCTGGGTGAAGGCCCCGGAATTGACCGCCAATCAATCAAAAATATTTTACCTCTATTACGGTTCCCGCAAACCAAGAAACCTTAGTTCTTACAACAACACGATGCAGAAATTAAAAGTCGATTCAACCACCCGGGCCCTCTGGCACTGCGACCGGAAAGGTGACGCGATTCGAGACGCGACAAAACAGAAGAACCACTCGGAATTTTCGGAGGTCAGTTGGACCGAAGAAGATGGCGGCCAGTGGGCCAACCGGGAAGATGTTCGGTTCGCCAAAGGCCGGGCCCTGGAGTTTAATGGACAGGGTAACTACGCCGAATTCCCATTCACACCGAGCTTTAACTTCACCGGTCAGCAAACTTTAACTATTGAAGCCTGGATATTCCCGAAAGATTATAACTCACACGGAACGATCATCGCCAAACGGGGACAGTATTACCTGCAGGTCCACGAAAATGGCCGGCTTGCTTGTTACCTGAGCGGACCCAAACCGGAAAAATATTATTATTCAAAAAACAAAGCGTTGTTACATCATTGGTCTTTTGTCACCATGACCTATGATGGGTCTGAATTGAAGCTGTACATCAACGGTCAATTGGATCAAACGTTTAAGATAACCGGCCCGATCACATTTTTTCTGGACAAAATTAAAGCGATCGATTACGAGCATCATCCGGTCCGGATCGGGGACGACGCGACGGGCCAGAACCGCTGGTGGGTCGGATTAATTGATGAGATCAGAATACTCGATCGGGTGCTTTCGGCCGGTGAAATCAAAAGTGATTACGAACGACGACAATACACGCCAAAGGAACCGTCCGTCTGGATCGGGGATGAAGAGAAATACGAGACATGGAAAGAGAAGTAAAATATCGGGGCGACTGGATTCGAACCAGCGACCTCTTGAACCCCATTCAAGCGCGCTAAGCCAGACTGCGCTACGCCCCGATAAAAGTTGGGGTCCCACCCCGACTTTTATCGGGGCAAGCCCCCACATATTTTTTCTGGGGTACACCCCGACTTCTATCGAGACATACCCCCACATATTTTTTCTGGGGGTACACCCCGACTTCTGTCGGGGCACGCCCATTTCCTTACTTTATAGCAAAAGATCACTTCTTTATCAATTTTTTTATATAAGAAGTGTTTCTATAGCGTTTAAATAGTTTTTCTTTTTTTTTTTTTTCGTATAATGTGGCGAACGCGCTTTGGGTATGTAACTGAAAAGGACGTCGTGGCTTTGTGGATCGAACCAAACCTGAATTATGTTCATTAAGACGTCTTTCAAGGTTACTGGTAAATCCGGTATAGAATTTTTGGTCGCGTAGGCTTTTTAAGATATAGACGAAATATTTCATCCAAAAATCTACATGATCAATTCTATCAACACACCAGCCGTATCTTTCGGCTTTAGAAAATTAACTTTTTTACCGCCCGCCCCGGTCTGCGACTCTTCATAGATCGGCTGATAACCCTTACTTTTTAGTTCTTCGGTTGCCTGATCAATATCTTCGACTTCAAAACAAATATGATGGATACCTTCACCGCGTTTAGATAGGAATTTGGCCACGTTTTCATTGCCGGCCAAGGGCTCAATTAATTCAATCGTCGTTTCACCGACGGATAATTTCGCGACCTTGACTTTCATCCCGCTTACTTCTTCGGTATCTTTCAATTCAAGCTGTAACCCTTTTTGATAAAAAGGGAGCGCTTGGGCAATGTTTTTAACCGCGACGCCGATATGATCCATCTTTTTTGTCTTCATTATTTAATGCTGTGTTTTCTTGCCCTGAACTTATCGAAGGGTTTTTATCTAAACGCAAATGTTAAGATATGTTTTTTGATCTTTTCATCCAGTCCGTATTTTTTTAAAAAAGTGTCTCCGGGTTGAGCGCTGGTAACAAAACCGATCACCGAATAAGTCAGCCCTTCAAATTTGGAATAAGCCACCAGTTGATAACGGTGTAAATACCGTTTTGTCTTCGGCTCGAAAAATTCGTATTCCATCAAATAAGCCGAACGTTTATTCAGCAAACGGACTTTTTCCTTGGTCGGTTCCCCGTTTAATTTCTTTCCTGCCTGTGACGACGCCCAATATAATTCCATGCCGGCAATATCATCCAGGAACATGCCTTCCCGATAAGGACGGGTTAAAACGGTGATGCCCACTTTAACCTCGATATCACTGTCCATCTTGGGAACGCCGTCTTTTTCGTCTCCCCGAAAGAAAATCCTTTTGACGCTTTCCGTTATTCCATAAGGTACTTCGTCCCAGGTTTCCGGATAGGCGATCAGGAACTGTTTTTCACGGTAAACATTGCGATAGCCGGTCGCTTTTAACTGAATTTCTATTTCCTTTAATTCCCTGGCCTTCTTTTCCAGCGGATTCTTTTTTTCTTTACAACCAACCGGAATCAAAATGATAATCAACAAAATCAACGCGATTTTTTTCATGATCATTTCCTGAATATTAAATTACGAAATACATTATACTTTTATGATTCCGAACGTCAACTTTTAATTAGATTCGAAAGAGTATTCCCTGTTTTTTTAATTTTGTAGCGGAAGGCTTTAGCCTTCCATTTTATTCAGATGGAAACCTAAAGGTTTCCGCTACACACCGCATCTGCTTTAAGCCCGGGGATGGAATTTTTTATGGATCGCTTTTAATCTTTTCTTGTCCACGTGAGTATAAATCTGGGTAGTCGAAACGCTGGCGTGACCGAGCATTTCCTGGACGTACCGCAAGTCTGCTCCGTGTTCCAGGAGATGGGTGGCAAAGGAATGACGCAGAAGGTGAGGATGGATCCGTCCCTTTAGCCCGGCCAGACGGGCGTATTTATTGATCATTTTCCAGATAGTTTCCCGCCTTAACCCCTTACCTAATCGGTCAAGAAAAAATAATTCAGCGCCTGTTTTTTTGGCCGCCAGGCCCGGCCGGACTTCAGCCAGATATTTTTTGATGGCGTGGATGGCTTCTTCGCCTAATGGAACGATCCGTTCTTTCTGGCCTTTACCCAAACATTTCAAATAACCGAATTCCAGATTGACATCCGGAAAACGAAGATTGACCACTTCCGAAACCCGGGCGCCGGTAGCGTAAAGAACTTCAATGATCGCTTTATCCCGGACGCCTAACGGTTTCGTCCGGTCCGGGGCGGCCAGAAGCTTTTCGATATCCTGATAACTCAAAGCTTGCGGCAACCGTTTCCAGAGGCGGGGTGATTCCTGCAATGACGCCGGATCTTTTTTTATTTTGATGATCTTTTCAGCCATCAAGTAGCGGAAAAGCATTTTAATGGAAACCAGGTAGCGGGCCAGTGAATTATCCGCGCCGCCTTTGTTTCTGTTTACTTCCAAAAACTTCTGGATGTTTTCCGGTTTCACCCGGGCCAGCGAGGAAACACCATGTTTTTTTAAAAAAGCCGCGAATTTGTTCAGATCACGCCGGTAAGCTTCCAACGTGTTCTGGCTCAAACCACACTCCACCGCCAGATAATTAAGGAATAATTTTTGTTCTTTTTCCATAGTTTTTTTTTACCCCAGCCATACCCGGCCTCTTTAACAACAGGTAGAACACATGGAGAAATAGTTAAATTCAGTAATCAGCCTGCCCCGTAGCGAAAGCTATACGGGGTATTTGACCCTACTCTACTCTATTGGGGAGAACATAATCCCCGTATTTGTCTCTGGCTTGTATTAATCGTTGCTTTTGTTCTTCCAACATCCGGAACAGGACTTCCGGAGTATCAGAAACTTCAGTTTTATAGATTTCGATTATCCGGTCAATCTTAGCCAGATTTTCAGGGATCTTCAAGGTGAATTGTTCGGTATAATCCTGTTCATGGTATTCCCGGCCAAGCACTTCTTTGAATAATTTTTTGAGGTCTTCGTATCGCGGAATAAAACCGGTGGGAGTTTTAATCGCCGAAATCTCTTGATGGACCCTCAATTCCATCCACTTAAGCCAGACAGCTTTATCTTTTTTCGTATTCATAAAGTTGCCCTGTTTGTTTTCAAGGAAATAGTTTACCGAGAAGATCAGGGGCGGTTTTTTTAATGAATTTCCAAAGTTAAGGTTGTTTTCGACATATTGACCTAATGGTATGGACAGGAAATCTATATTGGACATCGGGTTGAATTTTTTAATGCCTGTTTCTTCCAGGGTAGCTGAGGTGGTTTTTGATTCCAGGGAAGCGGCCTTGGTAATGATGCCGTGGGTCCAACTGAATGATTCTTCCACAGGCACAGAGGTATCCGGGTCTCTCCCCCCATAGATAATACCGCCGATCTCAACTCCGGCCGGGTTATCAAGGTTTGGATCGACGTTCTCCAGGGCGGCTAAATCAAGAGTAAACCGGGCATTGGGATGTGAAGGCTGGATCTCTTTGCCCTGCTTATCTTTGTTACCGGCAACCCATTCCCCGGAGTAATTATAACCCTCGGTTGGTCTGGGGACATCTTTACCAACCCAGTAAACCTGACGGTCCTTGGTCAAAAGAATATTCGAGAATATAATTTCATTCGGGTTATGCAGTGTCTTCCAAATAATGGGATTATCTTTAGAATTTATGCCCCGGATAATGCCAAACATGCCTTTTTCCGCGTTAACGGCATGAACTTTACCGGACTTCTGCCTGAGATAAGCGATATCGTCACCGAGAACACTTTCATTGGTCACCATGCTGGTGGAAGTTTTTCCGCACATCGAGGGAAAAGCGCCCGTAAAATAAGTTTTTCGCTGCTTCGGCCCGCGGACTCCCATAACAAACATATGTTCGGCCAGCCACCCTTCCCGGGCGGCCCGGTGGATAGCCAGTCGTAACGATAATTTTTTGAGCCCGATGGAGTTACCGCCATATTGGGTGTTGACGGCATAAATTATTTCTTCTCCAGTATCAATGTAGATCCGTCGGCTTTCAATGTTCTGACTGACATGATGCTTGTTCAGCTTGCCCCCGGAATGGACAAAGCGGAAGAAATCAGTGTTTTTCTTACCTAACCTTTTAAAATTTTTATAGGCGGTCCGGTAAAGAATATTTTCGCTGTGGATGACATAAGGCGAGTCAGTGATTTGGACACAGGGAATGGAAAACTCGGAATCACTCGGGCCCAGGCAGAAAAAGCTTACGAATAATTCGTGTCCCCGCATAATGTTTTTAAGAATAGAACGGATTTCTTTGAGACTTTCCGGGGTCAGGAATTTGGTATGGGTTTTATCCCGGGCCTGGTCATGGTAACCATCAAAATGGAAGGTCTGGCCGGGTAGGGTCAAGGATTCTTCCTCACCGTTTTTGATCGCCGCTTCCCTGATATAATTAATATCCTTCTTGCCATCCGTACAGATAAATACTTTAGCCGGATCGCAGAGCTTTAAATATTCCGCAACGAACCGGTGCAGCTTGGGATTATCTATATCGAAAAGTTTCCGGTAATTTTCATGATTTAAATAATTTTTCAGTACTTCCATTTTATAACTATCTTTGGTTTCAGCGACTACTGTTGCCTGTCTCCGTATAACTTTTCTTGCGCCTTGAGAAACCTTTCCATATCATCGACCTGCGGCGGGCAGGCCGGCGTCCGACGGAGGAAAAGTGCGTTGCCTGCCAAACAATTAATACACCTTCGGCTGGCCTTCGGGTCGGGTCTTCCAACGCCGGTGCATCCAGATCCAATGGTCCGGATACTGCCGGATATATCTTTCCAGCACATCACTGTAACGCTGGGTGTTATAAACGATGCTTTCCTGTAAAGTTCCTTTTTCTTCGAACTCAAGATGTTTCTCGAAAACAACCCGATGAACACCTTCTTTAACCCTAACTACAAATGACGGCAGGACCGGCGTCTTTAAACGCTGAGAAATAACCGCTAAACTATCCAGAGTTGCAGCGGGTTTGCCGAAAAAATCAACAAATACCCCGGAGTCTTCACGTACATTCTGGTCCAGCACAAACCCCATCAACTCATTTTTCCTTAAATGACGCATGATCTGTTTTAAAGTCCCTTCCCGGTACAACAGGTTAATCCCAACTTTGCTCCGGGTCTCCATCCAGAATTCGTTCAACGCGTAATTTTTCAGATACTTGGTGATCAGGTTCAGGGAAAAACCTTTCAGAATCAAAAACGCGGCCAGCATATCCCCGTTACCAAAATGGGCGGATAGAATAAACACACCCCGTCCCTGAGCAACAGCATTCTTGAGGTTTTCCATCCCTTCGACCTTAATATACTGGTCGATATTTTTGGATGTCAGCAACGGCAGGCGTAAAAATTCAATAACGCCTTTACCGAAATTCTGATACATGCGCCACATAATGTCTTTACATTCGGCTTTAGTCTTTTTATCATCGTAAGCGAACTTAAGATTGGTCATAATGATCCGCCGGCGTTTGGGCAGAAAAAAATAACTCAGCGCGCCAAGAATCGCCCCGAACTTAAAAGCAAAGCGCAACGGCAACCGTTGAGCAATACGACTGACCAATCTTAATAAAATACGGATGATCTTTACACGCATGATTAAAAAATATTCTGTCCTTGATGCTGGCCGAAAACTTCACGCAACACCTGACAGATCTCCCCTAAAGTAGCCTGGTTTCGCACGCACTCGATCAGGACGGGCATTAAATTTTCCTCACCCCGGGCGGCCATTTTCAGTTCCCCCAAATGATCGGCCACTTTTTCCGAGGACCGTTGTTTTTTATAGCGAACTAAGTTGTTGATCTGTTTCTTCTGCATTGACTGATCAATCTTCAGGATCTTCAGTTTCTTTTTACGGTCTTCGGCCTCATCCTGGAATTTGTTCACCCCGACAATAATTCTTTTTTCCTTTTCGATCTCCTTCTGATATTCATAGGCACTTCGGGAGATCTCTTGCTGATAATAACCGTTTTCGATCGCTTTGACCGCTCCGCCCTGCTGATCGACCTCTTTAATATACTCTTCGGCCATTTTTTCCAATTGATCGGTCAGATATTCAACGTAATAAGAACCGGCCACCGGATCAACCGTTTGGGCTACCCCGCTCTCGTGCGCGGCCAGTTGTTGGGTGCGCAACGCGATCTTAACCGATTTTTCCGTCGGCAACGCCAGGGCCTCATCACGGGAATTAGTATGTAAACTCTGGGTCCCGCCCAATACCGCGGCCAGGGACTGAAAAGATACCCGGGTGACATTATTGTCCGGTTGCTGCGCGGTCAGCGTGCACCCGGCCGTTTGGGTATGGAACCGGAACATCATGGCCCGTGGATCCGTGGCCTGAAAACGATCTTTCATGATCCGCGCCCAGAGGCGCCGGGCGGCGCGGAATTTGGCGATCTCTTCTAAAAAATCGTTATGAGAATTAAGGAAAAATGAGATCCGGCGCCCGACCTGATCAACATCCAGCCCCCGTTTCAGGGCAGCCTCGACATAGGCAATCCCATCGGCCAGGGTAAACCCGATCTCCTGCGCGGCGGTAGAACCGGCCTCCCGAATATGATAACCACTGATGCTGATATAATTCCAACGCGGAACATTTTTCATGCAATACTCAATGATATCACCCACCAAACGCAGGGAAGGTCCGGGCGGAAAAATATAAGTGCCCCGCGCGAAATATTCTTTTAAAATATCGTTCTGGACCGTACCCCGCAGGTCCGATCCGGCCACTTTCCGTTTCTCGGCCAGGACCAGATACATGGCCAGAACCACCGCGCAGGAAGCATTAATAGTCATGGAAACACTGACCTTTTCCAGCGGGATCCCTTTGAACAGGTCTTCCATATCTTTCAGGGAACTGATCGCCACCCCGGTTTTACCCACTTCGCCCCGGCTCAAACGATGATCGGAATCGTAACCCATCTGGGTGGGTAGATCAAAAGCGACACTCAACCCGGTCTGGCCGTGTTTGAGCAAATATTTGTAACGTTTATTGGTTTCTTCGGCCGTGCCGTACCCGGAATACTGGCGCATGGTCCAGAGGCGACCCTGGTACATGGTCGGATGCACCCCCCGGGTAAAAGGATACTGGCCCGGAAAATTGAGGTTCTTAAGATAATGATCGGAAGTAGTCTCGTCCGGACGGTAACATTTTTTGATCTCCAGCCCGGAAGAAACATTACAAGTCAGGTCCCGGCATTTATTGTATTCAATATTAATTTCCGGTTTTGATTTTTTGGATTTTGTCTTCATCTTTAGTAATTTTATTAAATTATACTTTGAGCTGATTATTTATGCAAGTAATTTTAAGAGATGGTAAGAAATACATGCGATCGATAGAATCACTGCCGGCCACAGGCAGAAGTAGATCAGGGCTTGATCCGCACGACGACCGTATTATTGTCAACGTTGTCACCAACCTTAACGTTAACTTCCGTCACCTCGCCGGCACAGGGAACATCGATCTCATTTTGCATCTTCATCGCTTCCAAAATAAGAAGTATATCCCCTTTTTTAACCTGATCACCGACTTTGACTTTGACATCGACGATCTTACCGGGCATGGGCAACTTGACATCACCCGCCCCGATGACATCGGGGCCCGCACCGGCCGGGGCTTCGGTCTTGACATCAGCCACTTTAACGGCCGGTTGAACGGTCTGGAGAGAAGGCACCTGAGACGCGACTGACGATTGAACCATCGCATGAGATTCTAACTTGACTTCATACTTACGGCCGTTAAGTTCCACGGTCAACGGAATAAGGTCATTATGGGTCGGCTGGCGGGTAATATTGATCTGATATTTTTTCTTGCCTAACTCGGCGGTAAACTTTCCCGGTTCGCTCTGCGGGTTCAGTTGAACAACCGGACCCCCGCCGGATATAACCGGCGCCTGCCCCGATACAATCGGGGCCGGAATCAGCGGTGGGGTCAACTCCCCCCGTTGGCGTTTTTCAAAAAATTCTTTCGCCACCTGCGGAAAAAGAACGTAAGACAAAATATCTTCAGGCTGAGTGCTGTATTCTTTGATTTCTTCCCGAGCGCTGGCCAATTCCGGTTTCAACAAATCAGCCGGCCGGCCTTTGATCGGTTCTTCGTTACCGATTATCTTCTTTTTTATTTTCTCGTCAATTGGACCCGGGGCCGCACCGTACATACCGCGGATATATTCTTTTACTTCATTCGAAACAACTTTATATCTCTCGCCGGTGATCACGTTAAAGACCGCCTGGGTCCCGACGATCTGGCTGGTCGGAGTCACCAGCGGAGGATATCCCAGATCTTTACGTACCCGCGGCGTTTCTTCAAGCACCGCCTGATACTTATCCATAGCGTTCTGAGATTTTAATTGGGAGATCAGATTCGAGATCATCCCACCGGGTATCTGGTGCAAGAGAATCTTCGGATCGACCCGCTCAGAGATCGGATCCAGGATCCCCATATATTTTTCTTTGACTTTCTGAAAGTACTCGGCAATATCCACCAGCAAACTCAAATCAATACCGGTATCATAAGGGGTTCCTTTAAGCGAACCGACAATGGTCTCGGTTGGCGGCTGGGACGAACCCCACCCAAAAGGTGAAATAGCGGTATCGAGAATGTCAGCGCCGGCTTCGCAACCGATCAGGTAAGCCACCGGTGCCATACCACTGGAACAATGACAATGCAGATGAACCGGTAATTTCACTTCCTTTTTCAAGGCATTAGTCAAATCATAACAATCAACCGGGCTCATGAATCCGGCCATATCCTTAATGCAAATAATATCAGCGCCCAGCTCTTTCAGTTCCAACGCGAATTTGATGAATTTTTCAATGGTGTGAACCGGACTGGCCGTATAAGAAATGGCCCCTTCAACCATAGCGCCGACTTTTTTGGCGGCTTTGATCGCGGCCGTCATATTCCGGATATCGTTAACCGCATCAAAAACCCGGAAAATATCGATACCGTTATCTTTAGCTTTTTTGACAAACTCTTTAACAACATCATCAGCATAATGACGATATCCAACCAGATTTTGACCACGCAGAAGCATCTGGAGTTTAGTTTTAGTAACCGCTTTCCTGATCTGACGCAAACGTTCCCAGGGATCTTCGTTCAGAAAACGCAGGCAGACATCAAATGTCGCCCCGCCCCACATTTCCAATGAAAAATAACCGACCTGGTCCAGTTTTTTCAGGATCGGCAGCATATCCGCCGTCGACATGCGGGTAGCGATCAAAGATTGATGCCCGTCACGTAAAACCGTTTCTGTTATCTTTACTTTCATAAATCTATGTCTTATCAGTTACCCGGATCTTCATCAATTCATTCCGACCGGTCTGGGCCCAAAACGAACGTTTCAGAACATTTTTAGGTTTAGACGTAAAATACGGATGGAACGACCATTTCCAGTTTCTTTTTTGAGGCCCGCTCACTTGTCCCCACACTCTGGCCGGGACCACGGCCGGTTCGGTCACGGGTAGATCCAGTGTCTCATTCAAATAAGCGCCAACCGCGGCAGAGAGCAACACCAGATCGATTTCCTGCTTGGTTAACTTATTATTTTTCGTCATAACAATTACAGAGGAATATTCCCGTGTTTTTTCGGCGGACGGGATTCCCGCTTATTCATCAGACTTTCCAACGCGCTGATTAATCGCGGCCGGGTCTCTTGCGGCTCGATCACTTCATCGATATAGCCACGTTCAGCGGCGATATAAGGATTTTCGAACTTTTCCTCGTATTCCTTGATCAATTTTTTGCGGGTCTCATCCGGATTTTTTGATTGCGCGATCTCTTTTTTGAACAGAATATTAACTGCCCCCCGCGGCCCCATGACCGCGATCTCGGCGGTCGGCCAGGCAAAATTCATATCAGCCCGAATATGTTTACTGCACATAACATCATAGGCCCCGCCGTAGGCCTTGCGGGTAATTACCGTCAGTTTCGGCACGGTCGCTTCGCAGTAAGCGTAAAGCAGTTTCGCTCCGTTGCGGATGATCCCGCCGTATTCCTGGGCCGTCCCCGGCAAAAAGCCAGGTACGTCTTCAAAAGTGATCAACGCAATATTAAAAGCATCGCAAAAACGAATGAAACGCGCCCCTTTGGTGGAAGCATTGATATCCAGGCAACCCGCCAAACAGGCCGGCTGGTTACCGATCACTCCGACTGTATGGCCGTTCAACCGGGCGAACCCGACCACGATATTTTTAGCCCAATCTTTGTGGACTTCAAAAAATTCCCGGTCGTCCATGACGTGCTTGATAACTTTCCGCATATCATAAGGATTGTCGCTATTTTCCGGAATGATATTAACCAACTCTTTATCTTTGCGATCCGGCTTATCTTTGGGTTTGGCGTAAGGCGAGTCTTCCAAGTTATTGGCCGGGAGATAACTCATCAACTTTCTTAAAACCGCGATCGAATCCTTTTCGTTTTCAGCCGCGAAGTGAGCCACGCCGGAAATGGTATTATGGGTCAGGGCCCCGCCCAATTTTTCAAAAGTAACATCTTCGTTAGTCACGGATTTAATAACTTCGGGTCCGGTGATAAACATATGACTGGTATTTTTGACCATGATAATGAAATCCGTCAGGGCCGGCGAATAAACTGCCCCACCGGCACAGGGCCCCATGATAATGGAGATCTGTGGAATAACGCCGGAGGCCATGGTGTTTCGGAAAAATATCTCGGCGTAACCGCCCAAACTAACCACGCCTTCCTGGATCCGGGCACCGCCGGAATCGTTCAATCCAATAACCGGCGCGCCGACTTTCATGGCCAGATCCATCACCTTACATATTTTACCGGCAAAGGCCTCGCCAAGCGAACCACCCCAAACGGTAAAATCCTGCGAAAAAACATAGACTAAGCGACCATTAATGTTGCCATAACCGGTAACCACACCGTCACCCAGTTGTTTTTTCTTGTCCATATCAAAATGGGTACACTGGTGGGTCACGAACATATCCAGTTCCTTGAAACTACCCTTATCGAGCAGCAGGTCCAACCGTTCTCTAGCGGTCAGTTTCCCC